>CAYYSC010000563.1:0-2274 GCA_964474065.1 uncultured Rhodospirillales bacterium
AACGCCCCGGGGAAAAGAGTGCTAGCGCTACTTTGGGCGCGCACTCACCTCTCGGGGGGGCCCCATGCCGTGATCGGCGGTAAGTTGCCGAAATAGCGCTCCAGCTGCACCAGGGCGGAATGGCTGGAGGGGCCTTGACCGAGCTTCGAGGTGCCCTCGTCTCGTGTGAGTACGTTCGGGTTGCCGTGTTTGTCCAGACCGCCTGGCTCGGTCGGATCATACCAAGCGCCGGTCGCAAGTTGCACGACGCCCGGCATCACGCGGTCGGTTATGACCGCGCCCGCGAGTACCGCGCCCCGATCGTTGAAGACACGCACGATCTCGCCCTGTTGGATGCCGCGGGCTGCCGCGTCCTCCGGGTGCAGCCAGATTGGCTCCCGACCGCGGATCTTGCTGGCGCGGCTTGGCCCACCGGGGTCGTTCTGGCCGTGAAGCCGGGTACGCGGCTGGTTGGAAATCATGTGGAGCGGATAAATTCCCGTCCGCTTGGCCTCGCCGAGCCACTCCTTCGGCTCCAGCCAAATGGGATGGCCGGGGCAATCGTCGTAGCCGAAGCCAGCGATTTTCTCGGAAAAGATCTCGATCTTTCCGGAAGGCGTGCCGAGCGGCGAGCCCGCTGGATCGATGCGGAAATCCTCAAACATGGTGTAGGGCTTGGATGGTGCGGGCAGTTCCACGCCCCCGGCAGCCCAGAAGCTCTCGAAGTCCGGCAGGTCGACGCCGCGCGCCTGCGCTTTCTCCGCCGCCGTCTCATAGATGAAGCGGACCCAGCCCATTTCGTCTCGGCCTTCGGTGTAGGCGTCGTGGAAGCCCAAGCGGTCGCTCAATTCTCCGAAAATCGAGTAATCGTTGCGGGAGAGATCTACTGGCGGAATGGCTTGGTGCATCGCGCTCCAAGTCCGATCGCGCGCACCCGCGCCGATATCGTTCCGCTCCAGCGTGGTGGTGGCGGGCAGGACGATATCCGCGTGGCGGGCGGTCGCGGTCCAGAAAGGCTCGTGCACCACGATGCATTCCGGCCGCCGGAATGCCTGGGCTAGGCGGTTCAGATCCTGGTGATGGTGGAAGGGGTTGCCGCCGCACCAATAGACCATGCGCGTGTCGGGGAATATCCGCCGCTCACCGTCAAAATCATACTCCTGGCCCGGGTTCATCAACAGATCGGTAATGCGCGCGACCGGAATGAAACTGCCGGTCGGGTTGGTCCCCATGGGAAGGGCAGGCGAGGTCACGCCCTGGCGTGGCAGGCCCTGCGCGCCGGTACTGCCATAGCCAAAGCCGAAGCCGCCGCCCGGCAGGCCGATTTGGCCGGTAATCGAGGCAAGCGCGATCAGCATCCAGAATGGCTGCTCGCCATGATCGGCGCGCTGCAGCGCCCAGGAAGCCGTAAGCATGGCACGGGTGGCGGTGATCTGCCTGGCAAGTTCCGCGATGCGGGGCGCGGGAACGCCGGTGATAGCTTCCGCCCATGCCGGCGTTTTGGGCACGCCGTCGGCTTCGCCGAGCACGTAGGCGCGGAAGCGCGCAGCACCAACCGTGTAGCCGTCCAGGAAGTCCTTGTCCTCCAGACCATTCGCCAGGATTTCGTGCGCCATCCCCAGCATCATGGCGCTGTCGGTATTCGGGCGGATCGGGATCCATTCCGCTGCGCCGCTTGCCGCGAGGAAGGGTGGCACGTCATCCCGGATGGGGCTGACGATGACGAACCGCACCCCCTGATCAACGCACTTTCTTAGCATATCCGCCGTATGGTGGGCCGCGATACCGCCGGTATCCACCTGGGTATTCTTCATGGACAGCCCGCCGAAGGACAGCGCGACTTTGGTATTCGCCGCAATGCCATCGAACGAGCTGACCGGCCCCTGGCTTGCCGCAACCGTGCCGACCACATGGGGTAGCAGCGCCAGCGCAGCGGCATAGCTGTAATTGTGTTTCTGCGCGGTGAAGCCTCCGAAGCCGTTCATGAAACGTTGCAACTGGCTTTTGGCGTGATGGAAGCGTCCGGCGCTCGACCAGCCATAGGAGCCGGCAAAGATCGACGGGTTGCCGTGTTCGCTCTTCACGCGGGCCAGTTCGCCAGCCACCAGAGCCAATGCCTCATCCCATGGAACTTCGACGAAGCGGTCCGCGCCGCGGTTGCGGTCTCGGTGTTTCAGCCAGCCTTCGCGCACCATGGGGCGGCCGATGCGCGACTTGCCATGCACCATGTCCGGGATCGCCGCGAGCATGGGGGAAGGATCAGGGTCGCTCGAGGGCGCCCGCGCCTCGATCAGC
>CAYYSC010000564.1:0-2267 GCA_964474065.1 uncultured Rhodospirillales bacterium
ACGGGAAGCTGGATATTCTGGTGAACAACGCGGGCATCTCGAGCAGCGCCGCCGAGGATATGGACGATACCGAGACGTGGAATAGGCTGATGGAGATCAATTCCACCGGACCCTTTTTCGGAATCAAGTATTGCGCGCCGGAGATGAAGAAAATTGGCGGCGGCGCCATCGTCAACATCTCCTCGATCAGCGGCATTATCGGCCAGGGCTTCATTCACGCCGGTTACAATGCGAGCAAAGGCGCCGTGCGGCTCCTGACCAAGCAGGCGGCTGCCCGCTTCGGGCCTGACAATATCCGGGTGAACAGTGTGCATCCCGGCCTGATGCCGCCCATGCGGACGTCCGGCCGTACCGCGGACCCGGCGACGCGGGCCAAAATGCTGAAGCGGGTTCCGCTTGGGCGAAACGGCGAAGTGCACGAGGTGGCGAACGCAACCCTCTTCCTTTGTTCGGACGAAGCCAGTTACATCACGGGAGCCGAACTGGTGGTCGATGGTGGCCACTGCGCAGTCTAGCCAGATTTGGAAGGGGCGGATGGCGGAAAGAACCTATCTTTACACCGAGCCGGACGAACTTGCTGACGCTGTCCGTACCCTTTCCTACTTGGACGTGTTGCTGCGCATGAAGGAGGGCACGCTGCCTCGTTCCACCACGATGGAAACCTTCGACTTCCACGTGGCGGAGGCCGAACGGGGGCGGGTCGTCTTCACCGGTACGCCCGAAGAGTACATGCTCAATCCCATGGGCACCTTGCATGGCGGGTGGTATGCAGCACTACTCGACTCGGTGCTGGGCAGCGCCGTGCAAACCAAGCTGCCGGCCGGGACCGGACAGACCACGCTGGAATTCAAAATCAACCTCGTCCGCGCCGCGAAGGTGGGAGAGGGGCCGTGCCGGGGTGTGGCGCGGGCCCGCCACGTCGGCCGGAGCACCGGGACCGCGGAAGGCGAAATTCTTAGCCGTGACGGGAAGTTGCTGGCACATGGAAGCACCACGTGTCTGATTCTCTCCTTTTAGCATCTCGGGATCCTTTCGGCTAACGGCCGTTAAGGGCCGTCTTGCAGACTCTCTTGCATCGTGCACGTATATTCCCTAATTCGGCGGCGGGCGAGCGCGGGCCGCACCGCAGAAGACGGCAGATGCGCCGCCCTAACAGCTGGGCTATCGCTTGATCCGCTTCTGCGTGCATGGGAGGCACCTCAACAGCATGGACGAAATGATCGTCGCCGAAGGCCTGTCCAAGGAATTCGGCGCGAAACGGGTGGTTGATAACGTCAATTTAACCGTGAGACGCGGGGAGGTGTTGGGCTTCCTCGGACCGAATGGGGCCGGCAAATCAACTACCATGAAGATGGTCACCGGCTATTTGCGGCCGACGTCCGGCCGTGCCGCCATTTGTGGGTACGATGTCCTCGACAAACCAATAGAGGCCAAGCGGCATCTGGGCTACCTGCCGGAAGGGGCTCCCTTGTACCCAGATATGAGTGCCCGCGGCTTCCTGGATTTCATCGCGTCGGCGCGCGGTGTTCGCGGGTCGGAAAAGCGGAAGCAGGTCGAGCAGGCCATCCAGATGACCCAACTCGGCGAGGTGTTGGGCCAACCGATTGAGACCCTCTCGAAAGGGTTCAAGCGACGGGTTGGGTTGGCGCAGGCGCTGCTGCACGATCCGGAAGTCCTGGTTCTGGACGAGCCAACCGACGGGCTCGATCCGAACCAGAAGCACGAGGTTCGACGGTTGATCCGCGAGATTGCCGCACGCAAGGCCATCGTCATTTCCACTCATATCCTGGAGGAGGTGGAGTCCGTGTGTTCAAGGGCCGTCGTCATCGCCCAGGGCCGGGTCATCGCCGACGACACGCCAGAGGGGCTCGCCGCTCGCTCCCCGCGTCACAACGCGGTGACCTTCGATGCACCCGTTGCGAGTATGGAAGCGATCAAGAATTCATTGAGCGCGCTGGCTGGGGTGGCTTGCGTTGAAGATAGCGGTACGACGAACGGTCGTGCGAGTCTCACCGTATTCCCCAAGCCGGATGCGAACATTATTGGGCCTATTGCGGAACGCGCGGCGGCCGCGAATTGGGCGATCAGTGACTTGCGCCAGGAACGCGGACATTTGGATGACGTCTTTCGTCAGCTTACGAACCAGCGGGCTGCTCGCGGTACCAAGCGGGAGGCCGCATGATGAGCAATATTGGCACTGTCTTCCGCCGGGAGTTCGCCGGATATTTTGCAACACCCGTCGCCTTCATCTTCATTATCATCTTCCT
>CAYYSC010000565.1:0-2262 GCA_964474065.1 uncultured Rhodospirillales bacterium
CCGTTGGAACTTTACGAGTGTCCGCACACGGCCTTCGTCGCTGGGTTCATCGGTTCACCTGCCATGAATCTGCTCGAAGGTCGGCTGGAGACCAAAGGTGTGCGATTGGGTAGGGAAATTCATGTCGCCCTGCCTGAAACTATTCTGAACGGCGCGCTCAACGCCGAAGTGCTGTTCGGCGTGCGGCCCGAGCATTTCGAGATCGTGCCGCCCGAACAAGCTTTACTGACGATCAAGTCGGACTTGGTGGAAGCATTGGGCGCAGACACGTTGGTGCATGGCCATTCGGACGGCATGAGCTTCACGATGCGTCTGCCTGGCTCGCGCCATGTCAGCATGGGCGAGGACTTGCCGGTTTACATCGCGCCCGAAAATCTGCATCTCTTCGACCTTGAGACAGGCTCGCGCACCGGTTGAAAATACTTTGCTCTTCCGGTTTCGGGCATTGCAATTTGACTGGGGCCGGTGCCTCAGCGGTGCTGGGTCGGGTCGAGGCGGGTGCGCAGCCAGTCGCCGATCAGGCTCATGGAAAGGGTCGTCAGGAAAATCATTGCGCCGGGCAGCACGGCGAGCCACCAAGCATTGAGCAGGTAGTCGCGCCCTTCCCCGAGCATCTGGCCCAAGCTCGTCAAGGGAGGCTGGATGCCGAGGCCGAGAAAGCTGAGCGAGGTTTCCAGCAGGATCGTTTGCGGAAAGTTCAAACTCAGTTGCACGATCAGCGGTCCCGCAACGTTAGGCAGGACATGGCGCGCATAGAGACGTCCCGGCTTGGCTCCAAGCGCCCGCACCGCCAGCGCATAACCCTGCTCCCTTGCCGACAGGATCAAGCCTCGGGTCAGACGCGCGTAAACCTCCCAGCCGAACAGCGCCATCAAGGCCAAAAACAGCCAAAAATTGTTACCAAAAAAAGCAAGTACCGCCAGGGCGACTATCAGGAACGGCATGGCGGCCTGCCAGTCCACCAGTGCCATGATCGCCTCGTCGACCCAGCCGCCCTTGTGGGCTGCCAGAATGCCCAGCAGCATGCCCAAGCTGGCGCCGATTAACGTCCCGAGCAGGGCTAGCGCGATCGAGACTTGAGTGGCTACCAGGAGGCGGGAAAGCACATCCCGGCCGAGCTTGTCTGTGCCTAGGGGGTGCGCATCCATTGCCCGCTCCATCCAGAACGGCGGCCGGAGGCGATAGAGCAGGTTGGTTTCCTCGTACGGAAAAGGGGCCAAAACCTGGGCCAAGGCTGCAATACTGGCAACGGCCAAAAGGAACCCGGCCGCGATCAGGACGGGCAACGGCATGCCAAGACGCTTGTGGCGGGATCGCGAAATCGAAGTCATCGCGAACGCTGCCCTGCGCCAACGCGCACGCGAGGATCGAGCCAGCCATAAGCGAGATCGACGAACAGGTTCGCGAGCACCATGGTAACAGCAACCAGCATGACGATACCTTGCACCACCGCCAAGTCGCGGTCTCCGACCGAATTGGTGAGAAGGCGGCCGACCCCAGGCCAGGCAAAAACGTTTTCAGTGACCACTGCACCCCCAATCATGCCGCCCAGGCTGAACCCGATAATGGTTACAATTGGCACGGCGGCATTGGGCAGCGCATGCCGCCAGACGCGGGCGCCCAGGCCCGCACCCTCTGCCTCGGCCGTTCGCATGTATTCCTGGGAGAGCACCTCGAGCATCGCCGACCGGCTAAAGCGGGCGATCGCTCCGGCAAAGGCGGTGGCCAGGGTAAAAACCGGCAGGATCATGTGTTCCCAGGTGCCATAACCCGAACTGGGCAGCATCCGCCATTGCAGGGCGAACAGGAGGATGAGGAGGATGCCGAGGAAGAAATTCGGCATTGAGAATCCGAACACCGCGAGACCCATCGTCACCCGGTCGATCCATCGATCACGGTGAAGGGCGGCCAGGATTCCTAGCGGAATCCCGATCGCCAGAGCGGTCAGAAAAGTTGCGCTGCCCAGTTCCAGCGTTTTCGGCACCCGCTGCCAGATGATCTCCAGCGCCGGCAAGCCATTGCGAAAGGAAATTCCGAAATCTCCCTGGAGGGCTGCTGCAAAATAGCGAACGTATTGCTGCCAGATCGTCTGATCCAAACCCCAGAGTGAGCGATAATACGCTGCAATCTCTGGCGCCACGTCGTCCGGTAACAATTGGTCGGCCGGATCTCCTGTCAGGCGCAAGACCACAAACACGAACGTTACCACTGCCCACAGGGTGAAAGCGGCGCGAAGCAACTTGATCACCAGATAGCGCAAGT
>CAYYSC010000566.1:0-2261 GCA_964474065.1 uncultured Rhodospirillales bacterium
GCCGGCCGGACCGTCGATGCTTCGGTGTGCCTCCTCGACCTCGCCGCCACCGTCACCATCGGGGACGGCGAAATCCTGGTGGATTTCGATGGCTCTTCGGGCGTGAGCGACCGCGGCATCAACTGCCCGATGTGCTACACGGAGGCCTATACCAGTTTCGGCATCAAGGCCGTGGTCGCGCCATCGGTGCCCAACAACACCGGCACGCTGGACGCGGTGAAGGTAAGTGCGCCAGAGAACACCATCGTGAACGCTCCCCACCCATGCGCCGTCGTTGGCCGCTCCACGATCGGGCACATGCTGCCCGACGTGGTGTTCGGCTGCCTGCACCAGGCCCTGCCCGACACGGTGCCGGCGGAGGGGACATCCAACCTCTGGAACCTGCCGATGGGGGCAGGTCACGGCCTCACCGGCCGGACGGGCGACCAGGCGACGGCCTTCACCACCATGAGCTTCCACTCCGGCGGCGCTGGCGCGCGCCCGCGGCAGGACGGGCTGTCCGCTACCCCCTTCCCTTCAGGCGTGCGCAACGTGCCTGTCGAAGTTACCGAGGCGATCACGCCTCTGGTCATATGGCGCAAGGACTACCGCGCGGATTCGGGCGGGCCTGGGCGGCAGCGCGGCGGCCTGGGCCAAGTGATGGAAATTTCCAGCCGCGAGAATGCGCCGTTCGGCATCTTCGCCCGTTACGAGCGCGTGCATTACCCGCCACGCGGCCGCGAGGGCGGAGGCAACGGCGTAAACGGCCGGTTGACGCTGAAGGAAAGCAGCACGGTGCTGCGGAACAAGGGTTTCCAGATCGTCCCCAAAGGTGACCGTCTGTTGGTCGAAATGCCCGGTGGTGGCGGCTACGGCAATCCGTTCGACCGCGATCCCGCCAAAGTGGCGACGGACGTGAAGGCGGGACTCGTCTCCCGCGAGGCGGCGGCGCGCGACTATGGTGTCGCCGTCACCGACTCCTTCGAAGTGGATGCGGCGGAAACCGCGCGCCTCCGCGGGGTATAGCAAACCGACAGCGTGAGTGACGCGCAGACCGCCGTCTAAGCCGCTTACCAGCATCGCGCGCAACGTTCGCCGGCCCCGATACCGCGAAGCTGTTCCTCACCGGATCGACAATGGATTTGCAGGCGGCGCCTGACCCGCTAACCTTTGGCTTGTAGCAGCGTCCTGCTGCGCTTCTCAAGCGACTCCTGGACAGGTTGAGCCATGACCCGCCCTCTGGATGGAATTACTATTCTGGATTTGACGTCGGGCGCCGCGGGGGCGCTCGCAACCATGTTTCTGTCGGACTGCGGCGCTCGTGTCATCCGCGCCATCCGGCCGGAAGCCCCGCTCTTCCGGGATGGCGGGTTCGTCATCTGGGATCGGGGCAAGGAGGCGGTCGAACTCGATCCCTCGTCCGCCGATGGCGCGACAGCCCTGGGGCGGATGCTGCCGAATCTTGATGGGCTGATCGAAGATTTTGGCCCCTCGCACTCAATGCAGGCACTGGTGGCGGCGGACCAACTGAAAGCCCGGAACCCCCGCCTCGTCTCGTGTTCGATCACGGCCTACGGAAAACACGGCCCCCTCAAGGACGAGCCGCCGATCGACGACCTCGTACTTGCCCGTTCCGGCGTGATGGGCGGCATGCCCGGATTCCGTCCGGCGCCGGTGCACGTTATCCACCCATTGCCGAGCGTCGGCGCCGGCCTGTTCGCCTGCATCGGCGTGGCGGCGAGCCTGCTGGCCCGGGAAGAGACCGGGCGCGGTCGCAAGGTGGAAACTTCGTTGCTGGCGGGCGCCCTGCTCTACCACCCCAAGGTGGTCGGTGAGGGCATCGCCCCGCACGTGTTCCAGACCCACCCCTCCGGCAGCGCGCCATTTTACAGCGTCTACGAGTGTGCGGATGGCGGTTACATCCAGCTCGGGTGCGTCCACGAGGGCTTCATCGCCAGCGCGGCCAAGCTGATGGGCATCGCGGCCTTGGTGGCAGAACCGCGCTTTGACAAGGGGCGCGGCGGCAAGACACCGGAAGACGTCCAGGAGATGCGGGACAAGCTGACCGAGATCATGCGGACGCGCACCGTGGCTGAATGGTCCGCGGCCTTCGAGGAAGCGGACGTTCCGTTCGCACCCGCGCGGCACACCGAGGAAGGCCTGGCCGACCCGCAGGTCATCCACAACGGCATGGTGCAGTCGGTGACCGACCCGGTTCTGGGCGAGGTCGTCCAGATGGGCGCGCCGGTCCATTTCACCGAGACACCGGCTTCGCTGCAGGG
>CAYYSC010000567.1:0-2251 GCA_964474065.1 uncultured Rhodospirillales bacterium
AAGTTGGAGACAGCCGCCAAGTTGTAGAGGAGCGCCCGGTCCATGAAGCTGATGTGGTTCCACCTGATGCCCTACACGGAATTACCAGAGGACTTCCGAGACAATCACCCGAGCGTCTGGGTCGACATCCATTCCAGCCTGTTCAAGCCAGAGCGGGCGCATCACATGTACAACGATTTCCTGGACGAGCTGGAGTTCGCGGCCGATTGCGGTTTTGACGCCATCTGCTGCAACGAGCATCACTCGAACGGCTACGGCTTGATGCCAAGCCCCAATTTGATCGCCTCGGCCTTGGCTCGCCGCACAAAGGACGTGCCGATCTGCGTAATGGGTAATTCTCTCGCTCTCTATGACCCACCGACGCGAGTGGCGGAAGAATTCGCCATGATCGACTGCATCAGCGGCGGACGCCTGATCGCCGGCTTTCCCGTCGGCACGCCCATGGATACCTGCTTCGCTTACGGGCAGAACCCTTCCCACCTGCGGGACAAGTACCTGGAAGCGCACGACCTTGTCATCAGAGCCTGGACCGAGCCGGAGACGTTCAGCTTCAACGGGCGCTACAACCAGCAGCGCTACGTTAATATCTGGCCACGGCCGATCCAGAAGCCGCACCCGCCGGTCTGGATTCCCGGCGGTGGCTCTGTGGAGACGTGGCGCTGGTGCGCGGAGATGGACTACGTCTACTCTTATCTGAGCTATTACGGTTACAAGGCCGGCATGCAAACCATGCAAGGCTTCTGGGACGAGATGAAACGCCTCGGCAAGGAGCCCAATCCCTTCATGGCCGGTTTCGCCCAGGCCGTCGGCGTCGCCGAGACCGAAAAGGAGGCCCTGGACCTTTACAAGGAGCCAGCAGAGTACTTCTTCGACCGTTGCCTGCACGTCTCGCCGAAATTTGCCTCGCCTCCCGGCTACGTAACCGAAGGCACCCAGCGGGCGGGCTTGGAAAGCCAAGTCGGCCGGGCTGCCGGTGTGATCCAAAAGGATGCAATCAAACGCGCCGTCAGCAAATCCGCCCGTGAGTTCGACGCCATCCTCGAGAACGGCTACATCATCGTCGGCGGGCCGGATCAAGTGGCAGAGAAGCTGCGGGAACTGGCCAAGAGCCTGCACGTCGGCCACCTCATGCTGCTCTTGCAGTTCGGCAACATGAATAAGCAGCTGACCCAGTACAACACACGCGTCTTTGCCGAAAAGGTGATGCCTCAGATCCAAGACCTCTTTGAGAACGAATGGGAAGACCGCTGGTGGCCAAAACCGATCGAGGCTGGCGACACCGCAGTGCCGATCGCACGCGCGGGCATGGCGGCGGAATAGCGGGGTCCTGGGCCTTCCGATGAAGAGACGGCTTCGTCACGCCGCAGCGAGCTATGGAAGCCTGCTGCGGAACAATCCAGGCCACGCGCTTGCGGCACGCCATGCGCTACGCTTGTTCCGGCAACGTGCAATCTATTCCTTCATCCCGAAAAATGCCTGCTCCACCATGCGCCTGACGCTGGCCGTGGAGAATGGCTGCATCGCCGATGAGCAGGACTTTAACTGGATCCATCAGAATAACGACACGTTCGCCGCCGATCTGGAGAGCCTGCTGACAGCAGACTATACTTTCGTCATCTTGCGCTGTCCGTTCGCCCGCCTTGCCAGCGCTTACCTCGATAAGTTGGTCGAGCGTGATTACCAACTCTGGAATCTGCGGATGCATGACCACTATGACTTCGAGCCGGACAACCTGACTTTCCGGGAATTTGTGAAGAAACTGGAGAAACCGCCACTGCGCCGAATGGATATCCACTGGCGACCGCAAACGGACTTCCTCGTTTATGAAGACTATGATGCTTATTTCCCGCTCGAGGACTTCAGCCAAGCAAAGCAGGAATTGGAAGTCCGATTGGGCATCACGATCATGGACGCACGGCACCTCACCCGCCATGGCACCGACCAATATGATTTGGTCCGCGATGTTTGTTTTACGGATGCTGCGCCACCGGCGATCCGCTCCATGAAGGGCACAGGCCAATGCCCGGCGCCGTCGGCCATGTATGACGACGAAACAATATCGCTGGTCCGTCGCCACTATGCGGGCGACTTGGCCCTCTACCGCTCGGTGTTCGGGGAGTCAGGCATTCTGTTTCCGTGATTATTCGGGAAATCACCTTCGGTCAGGACGCATAAATCCTTCAGAGCTGCACGACGGCTAGAGCGGAATCGTTTCATTCTGGCTCGTAGCCGCATGCGGTGAAGAAGCTAC
>CAYYSC010000568.1:0-2251 GCA_964474065.1 uncultured Rhodospirillales bacterium
ATATATTATGGGAAATTATAGCCTGCGTCCGGCATCCCGAACCATCAATGGCTCTCCGCACCGGCATCGATGCTTTCCCGGGCTTTCCAAAACAGCCGGAAGAAGTTAGCTGACGTTTTCTCATTCATCGCCTTAGGTGTGATCCCCCGAACCTCCGCCAGTCTCGCCGCGGTGAAAGCCGTGAATGCTGGTTCATTCGTCTTGCCCCGTTTCGGTACCGGCGCCAGGAACGGCGCGTCGGTCTCGACCAGCAACCGATCTTCTGGCAGCGCTTTCGCGGTCTGCCGGATCTCCTCCGAATTGCGGAATGTCAAAATGCCGGAGAACGAAACGTACAGGCCGAGCGCCACCGCTTTCTCCGCCAATGAGCGACCGGAGCTGAAGCAGTGCAACAGGCCCGGTACTAACCCGTCGCTGCACGTTTCTTCGAGGATCGCCGCAGTATCAGCGTCCGCATTGCGGCTGTGCACGATAAAGGGCAGCCCGGTGATGCGCGAGGCTTCGATGTGGTTGACGAAACTCTGGCGCTGCATTTGCCGCGGGCTCTTGTCGTAGTAGTAGTCGAGCCCCGTTTCGCCGATGCCGACCACCTTCGGGTGCTCGGTCCACCTGACGATTTCATCCACCGGCCGGACACCGTGTTCTTCAACGCTGTGTGGGTGAATTCCAATGGCGGCATAGACCTCAGGATAGCGCTCCGCGATCTCGAGGACCGTCGGAATAGCGGCCACCTTGGTACAGATGGTCAACATGCACCCGATGCCCGCATTCCGCGCGCGTGCGACGACCGCATCCAGGTCCTCGTGGAGTTCCGGGAAGTCCAGGTGACAATGGCTGTCCACGATCATGCCTAGGCCGCCTCTTCGACATAGCGGGGAAACACGCCCTGCGGCCGGGGGAGCTCGGTACCGGGTTTAATGGCGTCGGCCGGCCCCATCGCGTCGAACGAACGCGCGTCTGCCGGAATTGCTAATTGGTCTAAAATGTTGGACGACGCATCTGGCATAAATGGTGAAGTAGCAATGCCCAGATGTCGGATCGTTTCCGCCAGTACATAGAGCACTGTCGCCATGCGCGCGGGATCCGTCTTTCGCAAGACCCACGGCGCTTGATGATCGACATAGGCGTTCGCCGCACGGACGTTGGCCCAGATCGCCTCTATCGCCTCATGGAAGGCCTGCCGATCCATGAACGGACGCAGGGTTTCGGGCAAGGCATATACTGGCTCCAACAAAGCGTTGTCGTCGGCATTAAGCTCCTCCGGCTGCGGCACCTGGGCGGCGCAGTTCTTGTTGATCATGCTTAGACAGCGCTGCACCAGATTGCCGTAATCATTGGCCAGTTCATAGTTCATCCGGCTGACCATGGCCTCGTGGGAGAAATCGCCATCATTACCGAACGGCACCTCCCGCAGCAGGAAATAACGCACCTGATCGAGCCCGTATTTCGCGACCAGGTCATGCGGCTTGATGACGTTGCCGAGGCTCTTGGAGATTTTCTGGCCCTCATTTGTCCACCAACCGTGCGCGAAGACACGCTTCGGCGGCGCAATGCCCGCCGCCATCAGGAAAGCCGGCCAGTAGACCGCGTGAAAGCGGAGAATGTCTTTGCCCACCATGTGAAGATTAGCGGGCCAAAAGCTTGTGAAGGCGTCGGAATTTTCGTCGGGATAGCCGACGGCAGTAATGTAATTGGTCAGCGCGTCCAGCCAGACGTACATTATGTGATCCGGATCGCCCGGCACTGGCACGCCCCATTTGAAGGAAACACGACTGACCGAGAGGTCTTGCAGGCCGCTTTTGACGAAACTGATTACCTCGTTCCGGCGGCTTGCCGGCGCGATACAACCGGGGTTGTCGTCATAATACTGCAGCAACCGCTCGGCCCAGGCTGAGAGGCGGAAAAAGTAGCTTGGCTCCTCCACCCACTCCACCGGGGCGCCGCTGGGCGCGAGCTTGACGCCATTCGGTCCGTCCGTCAGTTCGCTCTCCGCGTAGAACGCTTCATCGCGGACAGCGTACCAACCAGCATAGCTGCCAAGGTAGATGTCCCCCGTTGTCACCAGTTTCTGCCAGAGGGCCTGGCAGGCGCGGGTGTGCCGATCCTCCGTCGTGCGGATGAAGTCGTCGTAGGAGAAATTCATCGCCGTAGCGAGGTCGCGGAAATTCTTGCTGACCCGGTCGGTGAAGCTCTGCGGATCGACGCCCGCCGCCTCCGCCGCCTTCTCCACCTTCTGGCCGTGCTCGTCCGT
>CAYYSC010000569.1:0-2237 GCA_964474065.1 uncultured Rhodospirillales bacterium
CATGTTGGCCGATGCCTGCGAGGCAGTGATCGGCGCCTTGTTCCTGGATGGTGGGCTGGAACCGGCCCGGGCCTTTGTCCGGCGGCACTGGGAAGCTCTCCTGGATGCCGCTCCCCGCCTGCCGCGCGATCCCAAGACCAGCCTGCAGGAATGGCTGCAGGGCCGCGGCTTGGCCCTGCCGGTTTATGAGGTGATCGGCCAGCAAGGGCCGGCGCACGCGCCCGTATTTACGGTCCGTGTCTCCACCGAAAATGGTCATTCCGCGCAGGCCAGCGCATCAAGCAAGCGCGGCGCGGAACAGGAGGCCGCCGAACGCTTGCTCACAGAACTGGAGGCTTTGGGTGGCTGACAGCGGACAAGGGACGGAGCCGACCAAAGCCGGGCTTATCGCCCTGGTCGGGGCGCCGAACGTCGGCAAATCCACGCTGATCAACCAGCTCGTCGGTGCGAAGATCGCCATTGTCACGCCGAAAGCGCAGACGACCCGCACCCGCGTCCTCGGTATCCGGGTGGAGGGAAATACCCAGGCCGTGTTCGTGGACACGCCAGGCATTTTCCAGCCGAAACGCCGCCTTGATCGTGCCATGGTCCACACGGCCTGGCGCGAAGCGGGCGATGCGGACATCGTCTGCTTCCTGGTCGACGCGGCCAGAGGCATGGATGCGGCTGCCCGTGCGGTAGCGGAACGCCTGCGCGCTGCCCGCCGCGAGGTAGTGGCGGTGCTGAACAAGATCGACAAAGTTAAGCGGCCGAAGCTGCTCGCATTGGCACAAGAGGTGAGTGCCGCTGTCGACTGCAGCGACGTGTTCATGATTGCGGCCATCAACGGCGACGGGGTGGAGGACATGTTCCAAAAGCTCGCCGCCCGTTTGCCGGAAGGGCCGTTGCTTTTTCCGGAAGACCAACTTTCCGACATGCCGGACCGGCTGATGGCGGCAGAACTAACGCGGGAGAAGCTGATGCTCGCCCTGCGCAACGAGCTCCCTTATGACCTGGCCGTCGAGACGGAGGATTGGCAGGAGTTTCAGAATGGTGCCCTGCGCATCTCGCAGGTGATCTACCTGACCCGAGACAGCCAGAAGCCTATCGTCATTGGCCGGCAGGGGGCACGGATCAAGGCTATCCGCAGCGCCGCGCAGCAGGAACTTTCCGAAATCTACGAAACGCCCGTGCATCTTTTTCTGCACGTGAAAGTCCGTCCGGGCTGGGACGAGGACCGCAGCCACTACCGCGATTTGGGGCTGGATTACAACGTATGATCGAGTGGCGCGACCGTGGCATCCTTCTGGCGGCAGAGCCGCACGGGGAGGGCCATGCCGTTGCCCAGGTCCTGACCGAAGCCCACGGACGTTATGCCGGGCTGGTGCACGGCGGCGCTTCGCGCAAACGGGTCCACGAACTGCAGCCGGGCGCGGAAATGCAGCTGCAATGGCGCGCGCGCCTTGCCGATCATCTCGGCACGCTCGGTTATGAGGTGGAACGCTCGCATGCTTCCTGTTGGTTGGAGGACCGCCGCCGCCTGGCCGCCATCGCCTCGGTTTGTGCCGTCGCAACCGTTCTGCCGGAGCGGGAGCCGATGCCGGGGGTTTATCGCGGCCTTGCCGCCTTTCTCGAGATGCTGGAAACGGAAGCTTGGCCCGCAGGCTATATAGCCTGGGAGTTGGGATTGCTAACGGTGCTCGGCTACGGCCTTGCGCTCGACCGCTGCGCGCGTACCGGTACCACGGAAGGGCTTGCCTATGTATCACCCCGCAGTGGTGCGGCGGTGACCGCGGAAGGCGCGGGCGAGTATGCGGACCGGCTGCTGCCTCTGCCTGCCTTTTTGACAGGAGGCAGCGATTTCACGGACGACGACGTTGCCGCCGGGCTTCGCCTGACCGGCCACTTCCTGAAGCGCGATGCCTTTGGCGCCATTCACCGCGATCTGCCGCCGGCCCGCTACCGCTTGGCCGACCTGTTCGGGCCGGCGGCGGACGGCGGACCATGCGCGGGAACGGCGGGTTCGAAGGACCCCTAACCCACGTCTGCGCTGATGCGGTAGAAATGCGGCATCGCGGCGGGCATGCCGGCCTTCTCGTGGCGGCGCACGGTGCTGCGGGCGATGGTGCGGATATGCACCTCGTCCGGGCCGTCGATGAACTGCAGCGCCCGGCCCCAGGTCCAGAGGAAGGACAGTGGCGTGTCCGGCGTCAGGCCCATGGAGCCGAACACTTGCATTGCCCGATTGGTGACCGTGG
>CAYYSC010000570.1:0-2212 GCA_964474065.1 uncultured Rhodospirillales bacterium
TCAAACGGATCGTCGCGCAATTCCGTTCCGGTCCCTCAGACTCCGGAGCTTCTGAGGACACCGGCAAAGCCGGCAACCACGCGTCCGGGTCCCGCGCAGGAGATTGAGACGCGGGGCCTTTTTGCCGGCGCCAGCTCCGGAAAACGGTGGACGACGAAAGGAGCGTCTTCATGAGCTTGACTAAACGGATTGGCACCGCCCTGATCGGTGCAATTGCTGTGGCCGGCGTAACCGCGGGCCCGGCGCTATCGCAAGATCTGCCGGGGGAAGGCAAACGGGCGCATATGGCCCGCGCGACCTGGGACACGGGTTGGTTCCAGACCGCAATCTACAAACGGGCCATGGAAGAACTGGGCTACCAAGTCGGTACGGTGACCACGCTGGATAACCCGGCCTTCTACCAGGCCGTCGGGCTGGGCGACGTGGATTTCTGGGTCAATGGCTGGTTCCCCCTGCACGACACCTACCGCGACAATTTCGAGCCGGGCGCGACGACCATCGGCTATGTCGCCAAAGGTGGCGCTTTGCAGGGTTACCTTGTGGACAAGAAATCGGCCGAGAAGTTCGACATCAAGACGCTGGACGATTTCCGGCGGGACGAAGTGCGCGAAGCCTTCGACCACGATGGTGATGGCATGGTGGAAATGGTGGCGTGTCCGCCTGGCTGGGGCTGCGAGGAACAGATTTCCAAGCATCTCGACAAGTTCGACCTCCGCGACGTGATCGAGCCGATCAAGGCCAGCTATGCGGCGTCCATGGCGGAAGCGGTCAGCCGCTATCGCCAGGGTGAATCGATCCTGTTCTACACTTGGACCCCGAACTGGACCGTTGGGATCTTGGAACCCGGAACCGACGTGTTGTGGATCCAGACCCCCAGCGCCGAACCCGACGAAATCGTCGAGGGACTTGAGGGCTGCGTGGCCGATCCCTGCGAATTGGGCTGGATCGCCAACGATATCCGGCCGGTCGCCAATGTCGAGTTCCTGGACGAGAATCCGGCCGTGAAGAGCTTGCTGACCGAAATGCGCGTCCCGCTTGAAGCAATCTTCGCGCAGAATGCGCGCATGGAGCAGGGTGAGGACGATCCGGACGACCTCGAACGGCATGTCGACGAGTGGATTGCCGACAACCAGGAGCAGTTTGATACCTGGATCGAAAACGCGAAGAAGGCAGCGATGTAGCGCCGATGCCGGGATTGGCCGGGCCGGATCAGGCTTTCGATCCCGCCCGGCCTCTCGGCTACTCTCGTGAAGGGGCACCTCCTTCTGCCTGGCGCGACGGCGCGTTCCGCATCTCCCATTAATCTGAATCAATGTCAGCAGCAGACCGGGCGCTAAGATGGCGGTTTTCGCTGGGCCGCGTGCCTTGGACTCGGTTCCAAGCCCCGATCTTTCAGCGACTGGGGAGGAGTAAGCGTGCCGGACCACAAAAACCATCGCAACCGGGGGCGGATCGTTTCGATCGAGGGCAGCATCGTTGATGTGCGCTTCGAGGGAACGGCGCCCAGGATCGGCACTCAGTTGGTGGCGGGCGCCGAGGGAAATGGCGCCGACATTGTGATCGAAGTCGCCCGGCTGGTCGATCCTCGCACAGCACGGGGCCTCGTGCTGAACCCGTCCGAAGCGCTGCGCATGGGCATGCCCGTCACCGATACCGGCGCGCCACTGCGCGTGCCTGTCGGCGAGGCCGTTCTGGGCCGGGTGTTCAATGTGTTCGGCGATACCATCGACAACCTGGAGCCTCTGGGCGAGGTAGAGCGCCGCTCTATCAAGGGCGTTCCGGTTCCCCTGTCGAAACGCCGGGTCGAAGGCGAAATATTCGAGACCGGGATCAAGGCAATCGACCTGCTGAGCCCTCTGGAAAGAGGCGGAAAAGCCGGCCTGTTTGGCGGCGCGGGCGTCGGCAAGACCGTCCTGATCACCGAAATGATCCATAACATGGTGGCCGAGTACGAAGGGGTCAGCCTGTTTTGCGGCATCGGCGAGCGGAGCCGAGAGGCGGAAGAGCTCTACCGCGACATGCAGGATGCCGGCGTTTTGGAGCGGACAGTGCTGGTGTTCGGTCAGATGAATGAAAGCCCCGGTGTCCGTTTCCGGGTCGGTCACGCCGCTTTGACGATGGCCGAGTATTTCCGGGATGAGATGAACCGCAATGTGCTGGTTCTGATCGACAACATCTTCCGCTTCGTCCAGGCCGGCTCGGAGGTTTCCGG
>CAYYSC010000571.1:0-2209 GCA_964474065.1 uncultured Rhodospirillales bacterium
GCCGCATCGGCGGACGGGGAGCCAATCCCTAAAGTCAATCCCTAAAGATCGTCCAACGGGTAGATCGGCCGGCGGACATTCTTGAAGGTGAGCTGGCCGTAATCGGAGGTGCAGACGCCGGTGCCCGCGCACTCGATGATCTCCTTCGCCATCTCCTCGAAGCCTGCGCGGAAGTGCACGCGGCTCTTCAGCATCAGGAACTTCTTGCGGGTCGGGTCGATGCCGAGCGCGCGGAAGGCCTGCTGGTCGTTCGGCTCGTTCTGGCGACTGGTCACCACGATTTCCACCTTGCCCGTGTCGAGCACCACGGTCGGCCCCTGGTCGAACAGCACGCCGGTGCCGGCCGGCCCCTGGTTGCGGTACTGGCCGTTATGGATCAGCTTGACCCGGCCCGTCACCTCCCGCGGCTGGCCCTGCAGGCCGAGGGAGGGCATCGACATCTTGCCGCCGAGCGACACGGTGACCTTGTTGCCGATGCCGGCGGCGATCATTTCCTGGACCGCCCGCGGGTCGCAGATGGCGTAGGCGGCGACGTCCTCCAGGCCTGCGTCCAGGATGCCGCCCAGCACGGTCATGGTGTCCATGGTACCGCCGGAGGCGGCATTGTCGAAGTGATCCAGCAGGACAACCGGTCCCTCCTTTACCTGCGCCGCGCGCGCGAGGGACTGATCGAGCGGCTCGATCTGGTAGACCCAGTCCGCCCGATGCTTCCAGGCGAACTCCAGCAGTTCGTCGGTGTAGCGTTGGGCCTTTTCCGGATTGTTGTCGGTCAACACCACGGCGGAAAGGCCCGCCTGCGAAATATCCGCGTGCGGGAAGCCGACGAACAGCGTCGCCGACAGCACGTCCGGCTCCTGTTCCATCTCCCTGGTGCGCGCCTGCAGGTCCTTGTTCGGGAAGCGGCCGGTGCCCTGGCACATGACGTGGGGGAGCATGGGCTTTTGGCCCCAGGCGACGGTGGGCCTCACCTCGCCGCGCAGCATGGCGAAGAGCGGCTTGCCGGCGCGCAGGCCGGTCTCGTAGTTGTCGATGTGCGGGTAGGTCTGGAAGCCCGCCAGCGTCGTGCAGTTCTCGATGATCGCGGGATAGAGGTTGGTGTGCATGTCGAAGGCGCAGGCAATCGGCAGGTCTGGGTTGATCGCCCGCAGGCGCTGCAGCAGCGCGCCCTCGCCATCCTCCAACTCCTGCGTCACCATGGCGCCGTGCAGGTCGAGCAGGCAGGCGTCGCAGCCGGCCGCGACCGCCTCGCAAATGGCATCCGTCATGGCTTGGTAGGCGGATTGCTCCACCGGGCCGGAGGGCCGGGCGTTGGCGGCGATGGGCGTGACGATTTCCGCGCCCGCTTCCTCCGCCAGATCGAGGAAGGCGGCGAGCGCCGAATTGGTGCCGCGGAAGGCCTTCACCACCTCCCCCTCCCGGTAGGGCTCCGCCTGGCCGGAGGCGAAGCGCGACAACGGCGTCGGCACGGGCGAGAAGGTGTTGGTCTCGTGCTTCATCATGGCAATGACGACGCGCATGGGCGATGCTCCGGGGTAGTTGTGGGCTGGGAGGTAGCGTGCCGTGGGGAGAAGGTAGTGGCAAGTGGAAGGAGGGAATCAGATCCGATTCGGGATGAACTTGCTCTAGCTCCGCGGCATTCTGGACCAGATCAAGGGGATTGATGGCTGCGGCGCCCTGCAGCGGGTGCGCATCCAGACCATCTGGAGCGCCTGCCTGCCCTACATCGTCATCATGTACGTGGCCCTGGCCCTGGTCCTCCTGTTCCCGCCGATCGCCACCTGGCTGCCCATGCAGATGAGTTGAGGGGGGATGAGGGGCGCGCGGCTCCGCGCTTACCGATAGCCCGCCGCTGGGAACGAGGGAGGGTGTGTTGGGGAGACCCAGAAATCAGCCAACTGGCGGTTTAGGAGGATGGAGCGGAAATTCTTTGATGTGAGGAACTCCAGTAAGTGAGTGTTCCCGGGTTCTAACCAAAACCTGCTTTTCGGGATCATAAACGATGTCGGCAGGCAGCATTGCTTCCGCCACAGGTGGATGTGATCCAACGATCGTTTGATAGTTTCTGGCCACCCACTCAGAAACGACTTTCGCCAATACCCAAGAGTCCTTTTTCAAACTATCCCCCCTATGGACTTTTTCGTCATAAAATCGTAAGACATTCAGGCAAAAGCGGACGTATATTGCACCCTTGTAGTTGGGAAAGTCGTCC
>CAYYSC010000572.1:0-2195 GCA_964474065.1 uncultured Rhodospirillales bacterium
GGTCTTGGTAGCGGCCTATGCGTCGCTCGCCCGGAGGGCAGAGACGCGCCGTCAGAGCGTCAGCCCGCCGTCCGCGACCATCACCGACCCCGTCGTGTACGCGCTTTCGTCACTGGCCAGATAAACGGCCAGCGCGGCGATCTCCTCCACCGTACCGAGGCGCCCGAGCGGTTGCCGGGCAATGAAATCCTTGCGCGCCTGCTGCGGGTCCGCGAAAGCGCTGATCCGGTCATCGAGCGACGGCGACTGCACGGTGCCCGGCGCTATGGCGTTGCACCGGATTCCTTGGCCAATGAAATCCCGCGCCACGGCTTTCGTAAAGCCGATCACTGCGGCTTTGGTCGCGCCGTAGATCAGCCGGTTCGGCACCCCTGACAGCGAACTGGCGACGCTCGCCATATTGATGATGCTGCCGCCGCCCGCGGTCAGCATGCCGGGCAGGAAGGCCTTGGTCATACGGAACATGGATTTGACGTTCAGGTCGAAGCCGAAATCCCACTCTTCTTCCGTAGAGTCCAGGATGCTGCCGTGATGGACGAAGCCGGCGCAGTTGAACAGAACAGAGGGCGTGGGGATTTCCGCCGCCAAACGTTGGACAGCCGCCGTATCGCGCACGTCCAGCCGACGGGTGGTCAGGCCCGGCGTGCCGCTCAATGCCGCCAGCGTCGCCTCGTTGATATCGGTCGCCACCACCTCCGCCCCTTCGGCGGCAAACGCCAGGGCGGTAGCTCGCCCTATTCCCTGGGCGGCGGCGGTGACGAGAGCGGTCTTGCCGGCAAGACGCTGGACCATGGAAACCTCGCTGCGGAACGGAACACGATTGAAACGTAGCCGCGATCCATCGCGCCGTTAACCCGCAACGGTTTCAACGATGACGGCGTCAATGCGAGTGCCGCGGCAGCTTCTCACGAATTTTATGGTACTTGACCGCCGGCTCCATCACCATCCCGGTTTCGAGTTGGCTGACCGTCTGGCGGTGCAGTTCCTGCCAGGGCGTCTGGTGCTCCAGCGGCGCCGGATCGTAGGCCCGCCGCCGCTCCGCCAACTCGTCATCCGAGATCAGCATGTCCACGCGGGCAGCGTTCAGGTCGATCCGCACCGGGTCGCCGGTCTTCAGCAGCGCAAGATTGCCGCCGACCGTGGCTTCCGGCGATGCATTCAAGATGGAGGGAGAGCCACTGGTGCCGCTCTGCCGCCCGTCGCCGATGCAAGGCAGGCTCATCACGCCCCGCCGGATCATGTCATCCGGCGGCTGCATGTTCACCACCTCCGCCGAGCCGGGATAGCCAACCGGACCGCAGCCGCGCATGAACAGGACCGTGCGCTCGTCGATCTGGAGGCTGGGGTCGTTGACCCGCTCGTGATAGTCCTCCGGTCCTTCGAACACGGCGGCCTTGCCCTCGAATACGCCCTCGTTTCCCGGTTCGGAGAGGAACCGTTTGCGAAAGTCCTCGCTGATGACGCTGGTCTTCATGATGGCACTGTCGAAAATGTTGCCGCGCAACACCAAAAAGCCCGCCTTTTCCCGCATCGGCTGGTCGTAGGGCTTGATCACATCCCGGTTGCTCGCCTCCCGGCCGCGGCAGTTCTCGCCGATGGTCTTGCCGTTGATGGTCAGCGCGTCCTCTTGGATCTTCCCCGCGCCGATCAGGTCGTTGATGACGGCCGGAACGCCGCCCGCCCGGTGGAAGCCCTCCCCCAGATATTCGCCTGCCGGCTGCAGGTTCACGAGCAGCGGCAGTTCGTAGCCGTACGTCTGCCAATCGCCGATGGAGAGTTCCACGCCCACATGGCGGGCAATCGCAATGGTGTGAATCGGAGCGTTTGTCGAGCCGCCGATGGCGGTGTTCACCGCGATCGCGTTCAAGAAAGCCTCGCGCGTCAGGATTTTGGATGGCGTCAGGTCCTCGTGAACGATCTCAACCGAACGCCGGCCGGTCTCGTAGGCCATCTGCCCGCGCTCACGGTACGGAGCCGGGATGACGGCGCAGCCGGGCAGCGACAGCCCAAGCGCCTCCGTCAGGCTGTTCATCGTCGTGGCCGTACCCATGGTGTTGCAATGCCCCGCGCTGGGCGCGGAGGCGGCCACTACCTCGATGAATTCCTCGTAATCGATCTCGCCGGCCGCGTAGCGCTGCCGCGCTTCCCAAAGGACGGTGCCGGAGCCGACCCGCTGCCCTTTATAATGGCCATCC
>CAYYSC010000573.1:0-2194 GCA_964474065.1 uncultured Rhodospirillales bacterium
GGGGAGGCGCGTTGGATGCCGCGCAGGTCTTGGTAGCCGGGGCGCCCACGGAGGCAAATATGGCAAGGCCGGTGATGACGGCGCTGCCCCCAGAAAAAACTGTATGCGCCTTCGGCTGGCCGCTCCCGGTGCTGGCGGCGGCATTTGCCCGAGCGTCGCTTTATGTCGGGAATGACTCTGGGCTGATGCATCTTGCAGCAGCGGTCGGCGCTCCCGCTGTCGGGTTGTTCGGCCCTTCCCGGGACGAACATTACGCGCCTTGGGGAAAGGGGAACCGCGTTGTGCGCACGCCTGCCTCATACGAAGACTATTTGGTGGACGGCAGCCTGGATCCGGAGCGCGCGAAGGGGCTGATGAGCCACCTTGAAATCGAGACCGTGCTAGCTGCCATCCGGGGAATGGCCATCCGGGGAATGAAGGAATGAGATTGGGGGCGGGAGCCACACGGGAGCCACATAAGCATCGAGCAAAATCCGAAGCATACGGAGCGTCGCCCCCTGTTCTGCTGCCAGGAGCGCGCTTCCGGTTGCAATTGACTTGACAGGCGCCGGAGCCTATTTGACAGGCTGACTGTTCCGCGCCTTTGGGGCGCTGCGGGGCCGCTGTTCGGCCAGTGTTCATGGGGCACGAGGCCGTCCGTTTGCAGCCAGCAATTTGATTCTGATTTCGACGAGGACCGCCATGATCGGCGCGCTTGCCAAGCGACTATTTGGGACCGCCAACGACCGGGTGCTCAAGCGCATGGCCGGCGACATCGCTGCCATCAATGCGCTGGAACCGGAGCTTGAAGCCCTGGACGACGGTGCCCTGCGCGCCCGGACCGAAGTCTTCAAGCAGCGCGTTGCGAACGGAGAATCCTTGGACTCCCTGTTGTTCGAGGCGTTCGCCACCGTCCGGGAGGCGGCGAAGAGAACCCTGGGTCAGCGCCATTTCGATGTGCAGCTGCAGGGCGGAATGGTCCTGCACCAGGGTAAGATCGCTGAAATGAAAACCGGCGAGGGCAAGACCCTCGTCGCGACCCTGCCCGTTTATCTGAATGCGCTCACGGGGCGCGGTGTCCATGTTGTCACCGTCAACGACTAT
This sequence comes from uncultured Rhodospirillales bacterium, assembly GCA_964474065.1. Classification (GTDB taxonomy): domain Bacteria; phylum Pseudomonadota; class Alphaproteobacteria; order Bin95; family Bin95; genus JACKII01. The sequence goes on from CAYYSC010000573.1 coordinate 1,084, forward strand.
CTGGCGCGCCGCGATGCTGCCTGGATGGGCCAGATCTATCAGTTTCTCGGCCTGTCCGTCGGCTGCATCGTCCATGGCCTCGACGACCATGCGCGCAGGCAGCAATACGCCTGCGACGTGACCTACGGCACGAACAATGAGTTTGGGTTCGACTACCTGCGCGACAACATGAAGTTCCGACTGGAGGACATGGTCCAGCGGGACTTCCATTACGCCATCGTGGACGAGGTCGACTCCATCCTGATCGACGAGGCGCGGACCCCGCTGATCATTTCCGGTCCGGCGGAAACTTCATCCGATCTCTACGTTCGGATTAACGCGCTGATGCCGGCGCTGACGCCCGAGGACTATGAAAAGGACGAGAAGGCCCGCGCGGCGACCCTGACGGATCAGGGGACCGAGCACGCCGAACAGCTTGTGCGGGATGCGGGCATCATCACGGAGGGCGGCCTTTACGACATCAACAACATCTCCGTCCTGCACCACATCAATCAGGCGCTGCGGGCGCATGTGCTGTTCGAGCGCGACCGCGATTACATGGTCCGAGACGGCCGCGTTATCATTATTGACGAGTTCACGGGCCGCGCCATGGAAGGCCGCCGCTACTCCGAAGGCCTGCATCAGGCACTGGAGGCGAAAGAAGGCGTCGAGGTGCAGTTGGAAAACCAGACCCTCGCCTCGATCACTTTCCAGAACTACTTCCGCGCCTACGAAAAGCTGGCGGGCATGACCGGCACCGCGCTGACGGAGGCGGGCGAGTTCGAGGAGATCTACGGCCTGGAGGTGGTGGACATCCCGACCAACGTCCCGGTCTCGCGCAAGGACGAGGACGACGAGGTCTATCGGACGCTTGGAGAGAAGAACAACGCAATCCTCGCGGAGATCGCGGCTTGTCACAAGCGCAACCAGCCCGTGTTGGTAGGCACGGTCTCGATCGAGAAGTCGGAAGAACTTTCCCGGCTGCTCAATGCGGAGAAGATTCCTCACCAAGTCCTGAACGCCCGCTATCATGAGCAGGAGGCGATGATCATCGCCCAGGCCGGCAAGCCGGGTGGTGTGACGATCGCCACGAACATGGCGGGACGCGGAACCGACATCCAGTTGGGCGGCA
>CAYYSC010000574.1:0-2186 GCA_964474065.1 uncultured Rhodospirillales bacterium
ATCATGGACGAGGCGATCGCCGCGTTTAATGGCTTCGTGGAACAGCAACGGCAGGCGAGTCTCCAGGCCGGGCACACCGTTCGGGATCTTCGGGAACGGCGTCTCCGGTCCGTCCGGCAGTTTCAGGTCCTGCGAGTGCTCGCTCGGCTGGCTGAAATTGGTGGGCGCGTGGTCGGACGACACCATGCCGAGCACGCCGGTTTTCAGATAGCGCCACAATGCCTCGATGTCCCCAGGCGTGCGCGGCGAGGGCGAACAGACATATTTTGCTCCCTCCCCATCCGCGCGGTCCATATCCTGGGCGGTCAGGGTGAGATACTGGGCACAGGTTTCGCCGAAAACTTTCACGCCCCGCTGCTGGGCGCGGTGGATTTCCTCCGCCGCCTCTGCGCAGGTGACGTGGAAAATCTGGACTGGTTGGTCGAGCAATTCGGCCATGGCGATGACGCGGTGCACCGCCTCCCGCTCAACAACGGCCGGCTTGGACCAAGCATGGTACTTCGCATCCGTCAGCCCCGCATCGAGCAGGCGCTGGGTCTGCCATTTGATCATCTCGTGGTGCTCGGCATGGATCACCAGGAAGGCTTGGTTTTCCCGAGCCAGCGCCATCAGCTTCAGCACACCGTCGTCAGTGACGCGATTGCTGTCATAAGTCATGAACACCTTGATCGAGCGGTGACCGTCAGCAATCAGGCCGGGCAGCGCTGCCATTACATCTTGGTTCGGATCGTTCACGATCAGATGGAAGGTGTAGTCGATTGCGGCCTTCTTCGCCCGCTCGTGATAATCCGCGGTCGAATCGGCGATCGACCAACCGTGCCGCTGAGGCGAGAAGCAGATGACCGAGGTAGTCCCGCCGCACGCGGCCGAGCGGGTGCCGGTGAGGAAGGTATCCGCGTTCATCTTGCCGCTGATGGAACTCGGCTGTTCGATATGGCAATGGCTGTCTACGCCGCCGGGCAGCACGTATTTGCCTTGCGCATCGATCTCATTCGCGCCGGCGGGAAGGTTTTTCCCGACCGCGGTAACCACTTCGCCCTGAATGCCCACATCGGCAAGCATGACATCGCTCGCCGTTGCGACGAGGCCGCCGCGGATTACCGTATCGAACTCGGCCATGTCCTGATCTCCCGGTGACTAAGATGAATGACTGTAGCAAAGGCTCGAAAGCTTGGACAATCGGCGGCGAAGATCCTACAGCAATCTAGCGGCAGAATATGGGAGAAAAGGTTGTTCCTGGTTACCGGCGGGGCCGGATTCATCGGTTCGAACTTGGTGGCGGGCCTCCTGGAGGCCGGCATGGGTCCCGTCGTGGTAAGCGATTGGCTGGGCACGGATCAGAAGTGGCGCAATCTCGCCCATCACCTGATTGATGACGTCGTACCGCCGGAGGACCTGGAGCACTGGCTCGCTTCGGCCGGCAACCGGCCGGAAGCGGTGCTCCACATGGGCGCGATCAGCAGCACCACCGCCACCGACGCAGACGCGGTGACCGAGCACAATTTCCGCAGCTCGAAACGGCTATGGCGATGGTGCGCGAACCATAAGCGCCCATTCGTCTATGCCTCATCCGCCGCCACTTATGGCGACGGCGGCGCCGGCTTCAACGATGACAGCGCTCCCGAGGCATTGAGAAACCTGAAGCCATTGAACCTTTATGGCTGGTCGAAACACTGGTTTGACCGCTGGGCAATGGACCAGATTGTGCGCAGCCAGGAGCGCCCCCCGTTCTGGGCTGGGCTCAAATTCTTCAACGTTTACGGTCCGAACGAGTACCATAAGGACGACATGCAGAGCATCGTCGCCAAAAATTATCGTGTCGTCGCCTCGGGCGGGACGGTGAAGTTGTTCCAGTCCCACCGGCCCGGCTACGAGCATGGCGGCCAACTTCGCGACTTCGTCTATGTGAAGGATTGCGTGGATGTTGCGCTCTGGCTGTTGCGTCAGCAGCCGGAAAGCGGACTTTACAATGTGGGGACCGGCGAGGCACGCAGTTTCCGCGCGCTGGTCGAAGCGCTGACCGCCGCCTGCGGCCAGCCGCCCCGCATCGAGTACGTGCCGATGCCGGAGGCGCTGCGGCCGCGCTACCAATATTTTACCGAGGCGCGGATGACCAAACTGCGCCAGGCAGGCTACAACGAGCCCTTCCACTCGATTGAGGAAGGGGTGTGGGATTATGTCGAGCA
>CAYYSC010000575.1:0-2184 GCA_964474065.1 uncultured Rhodospirillales bacterium
CATTGTCAACGCGGCGTCCGGGCGGGCGACGACGAAAGCTACGACGCTCTCGCCCCACTCTGCATCCGGTTCGCCGACCACGGAGACCTCCAGCACTGCCGGGTGTTCCAGCATTACCTCCTCCACCTCGCGCGGGTAGATGTTGGTGCCGCCGGAGATGATCATGTCCTTCGATCGGTCCTTCAGCGTCAGATAGCCAGCTTCGTCGAACACACCAATATCGCCGGTGTGCAACCAGCCATGACGCAAAGTCTCAGCAGACGCGTCCGGGTTCGCCCAGTAGCCGGACATGACGAGATCGCCCCGGACACAAACCTCGCCGAGCTCGCCCGGCGGCAGAGGGTTGTCGTCCGCATCCGCCACCATCACCTCGACGTTGGTAAAAGGCCGCCCCGCGGAGGCCAGACGGCTTTCGAACTGCGCGTGGGTCTGGTCCTGAAACTCATGGCGACCAAGCGCCGTGATTGTCATCGGGCATTCGCCCTGACCATAAATCTGGGCAAGTTTCGGCCCCAGCAGTGTCAGTGCCGCCTTCGCGTCGGCGACGTACATTGGCCCGCCGCCATAGACGATCGTCCGCAGATTGCTGGTGTCCGACGTCCGCGTTGCCGGATGCTCCGTCATGCGTTTGACCATGGTGGGCGCGGCGAAGAAGGAGAGATTGGTGAAATGGGGCAGCAGGTCGGCAATTTCCGCGGGGTCGAACTTGCCGCTTGCGGGCACGACTTGCGCCGCGCAGGCTGCAACGAAGGGCAGGCCGTAGCAGCCGCCGCCATGGCTCATGGGGGCGGCATGTAGCCAGTGCGCATCCTCCGTAATTTCGTCGATGTCGCTGAAATACCCCAGAATGCAGCCCATCAGGCTGCGGTGACTCAGCATGGCCCCCTTCGGCCGGCCGGTCGTGCCGCTGGTGTAGAACAGCCAGGCGAGATCATCCGAGCGACGCGGTTCCATCGGAATCGGCGAGGCGGCGAAGGTTTGCGCGTATTCGGGACTTCCCGCCGTCAGCAGACGCTCGCAGCCCGGCAGGTCGCCCACAATGCTGTCGAGATCGGTTTCCAGATCCGGGGTGGTGAACGCCATGAGGGCGCCGGAATTGCCAAGGATGTAGCGGAAGTCGCTCACGTGTAGCTTGGCATTGATCGGCACGGCGACCAGCCCGGCATGCCAGCAGGCCCAGAGGATCTCCACGAATTCGGGGCAATTGGTCATGGCAAAGGCGACCCGGTCGCCTGGCTCCAGCCCTGCCGTGCCGCGCAGCCAGCCTGCTAGCCGTGCCACGCGTTCGCCCAGATCCGCATAGGTCGCGATCAGGCGCGTGCCTTGATAAACAGCGGGATTATCCGGCCGGCTCTTGGCCGCGCGCGCCATCAGCGCTGCCAGGTTCATGATCCTGTTTCCTCCGCTTCCGCTTAAGAGCGATGCCGAGTCACTATAATCGCGAGGTGCAGGGGCTTCTATGGCGTTATCCGCGATGGTTGGATGGGCTCCGGATGAGCTGACATGCGGTCCAGAATTCGGGCCCCGGTGATCGCGACCCCAAGCGACTGCTTCCGGGCGGTCGCGACGTGCAGGCCAATGACCGTGTATCGTTCGCCGCGTCTTGCCAGGATCGGCGACCCGCTGTCCCCCTGCATGGCGTCGCATCGGTGGGCAAAGGTTTGCAAGCCAGGCAGAAAACCGGCAATCTCGCAGTTCCGATGCCGCGTGAGGATATGCTGTCGGTCCTGGCTGTAACCCGCTTGGACATAGTGACGGGCGAGGCGCCGGTCTGCCTGCCAGAGGTCTGGCCGAAATGCTTCCAGTTCCAGAAAGCCGATGGTTTTGCCGAGGGGCCGGGCCAGTGTGATGACTGCCCAGTCGTCCGTCGGCTCCTCTTGTGCGGCGCGTGCCGGATCGCGCCAGACTGAGAGCGCAAGACTGTGCGCCAGATAAGAGCCGCGGGAATAGCCTGCCAGAAAGTGAATCTCGCTCGGGGGGCTAAGGACATGACCGCCCCGGCTGCGGAGGCAGTGAGCCGCCGTTAAGACCCGACGTTCTCCAATAAGGACACCGGTGCAGAAACCTCGTCCTGCGTTGTTGACCCTCCCGATGGCCCGCCATGGGAAGGCCGTGCCTTCCACGATTTCCCGGTCGTCGTCACCCTGGATGCCTGTAGGTTGCGAAGGCGGTCGCTCCGCCCCT
>CAYYSC010000576.1:0-2171 GCA_964474065.1 uncultured Rhodospirillales bacterium
GAGGATAGCGAAATCGCCATCAAGGCGGTCTCCCCGGACGTGACCGTGGAAGGCATTTTCCGGGATTTCGACGCGGAGATCTCCTTTGACCCGAAGAGCGCGGAAGGGCGGATCCGCGTCCAGGTTCCGATCGCCAGTCTGGCCCTCGGAAGTTCCATGAATACTGCCCGGGCCCAGGAAGAGGCTTGGTTCCATGCCGAACGCTGGCCGCAAGCGGTGTTCATCGCGCAGCGCTTTGAACAGGTCGAAGGCGGCGAGTACCTTGCCGATGGCATGCTCACTATCCGCGGCCGGTCCAAGCCTCTCGAGCTTCCTTTCAGTCTCGAATTGGAAAATGGGCGCGCCATGGTCCGCTCGACCGCCTTTATCCATCGCCGCGATTTCGGCCTGGGCACCGCGAGCCCCATGGAAGACGATGCCGTCGCTCGTCAGGTGACCGTTTCTATCCGCCTTGCCGCTGAACGGCGTTAACGGACGCCGATACCTTCTCCTCCCGCCGGCCGGTTCACCGCCAAGCGGACGACGCGACGACTGATCCAGTCGCTTGGCAACGGTCGGCGCAGTACTGATGCGGCTGCCGCGCTGTATCATGCCGCGGCACTGAGGGGAGAGGGCTCATGGCTGCGGGCGAGGTGTTCTGGACCTTTCTGAAACTGGGCTGCACGTCCTTTGGGGGTCCGTCGGCGCATATCGGTTATTTTCGCGACGCGTTCGTGCAGCGGCTCGGCTGGATGAGCGAGTCGCGGTACGCGGAACTGGTTGCGCTCGGCCAGTTCCTGCCGGGACCTGCCTCCAGCCAGGTGGGCTTCGCTATCGGTCTGGAGCGTGGCGGGGCAGCCGGCGGCGCGGCGGCGTGGGCAGGGTTCACGCTGCCGTCTGCCCTGATCATGCTGCTGGCCGCTTTCGGGCTGGCATCGCTGCCGCCGGACCTGCTGCCGGGCATCATACACGGCCTGAAACTGGTGGCCGTCGCCGTCGTCCTCCACGCCGTGCAGGGCATGGCGGCAGGTCTGTGCCGCGACCGGTTGCACAAGCTGCTGGGCGTTGGAGCACTGGTGCTGGCGCTGTTGGTTCCGGGTGTTGCCGGCCAGCTTTCCGCCCTGATCCTGGCGGGGATTGCTGCCTACTTCTGGGCAGAGACAAGTGAGACCGAAACCGCGGATACACCGCCGCCCCGGTTGGGGAGCCAGCCCTTCCTTCTGATCGGGCTGGCGATCGCGCTCCTGCTGCTGCTGCCGGTGGCGGCAGGCCTCGGCGTTTTCGGCACGTCCCTGGCCGAACCGTTCTACCGCGCCGGCGCCTTGGTCTTCGGCGGCGGCCACGTGGTGCTTCCTTTCCTGGAAACCGCGACCGTCGGCAAGGGCTGGCTGTCCGAAGAGGAGTTCCTGGCCGGTTACGGCATTGCCCAGGCCATTCCCGGACCGCTTTTCACCTTCGCCGCTTATGTCGGCGCCGTCAGCGAGGGGCTGGTCGGCGGCTTGGTCGCCCTGGTCGCCATTTTCGCGCCGGGCCTGCTGTTGATGTCGGGCGGTCTGCCAATCTGGACTCGTCTTTCCAGCCGCGCCGGGCTACGCCGGGCGCTCGGCGGTGTGGGTGCCGGCGTGATTGGCATTCTGGCCGCCGCCCTTTACGACCCGCTCTGGACCAGTAGCGTCGAGACCGCGTCCGACGTCGCGGCGGTCGCCATCGGCTGGACCATGCTGCAGTTGCTGAAATGGCCATCCTGGAGTGTGGCGCTGGCCGGGCTCGGCTACGGGGCGTTCCTCGCCTTGGCGTAAGCGCGGCGGGCGGTCTATGCTGCCGCCTCCGACTGTTCAGGCCAGAGGCAACGCCCCATGCTGAAAATCAAAGACACCGTCACCATCGTCACCGGCTCTTCCAGCGGCATCGGCGCCGCCACTGTCCGCATGCTGGCGGAGAATGGCGGTCACGTCGTGATCAATTACTCCAAGAGTGCCGCCGCCGCCGAGCAGGTGGCAGACGACTGCCGCAAGCATGGCGCCGAAGTGCTAGTGATGCAGGCAGATGTCGGCAGCGAGGCCGACCGGCAGCGGCTGGTCGATGAGACCATGAAGAAGTTCGGCAAGATCACCGGTCTCGTGAACAACGCGGGCACGACCAAGTTTGTCGATCACGCGAACCTTGCAGGCCTTTCCGAAGAGGACTTCCAC
>CAYYSC010000577.1:0-2161 GCA_964474065.1 uncultured Rhodospirillales bacterium
CGGCCGCCTCCTCCGCGAAGCGCGGCCGGGCCAAAAGGAGGACGCACGCCGCTGCTTCTGGAAGTAGCTCGCCGCTTCGTCCGAGGAGACAGGGCGGCCAACCAGGGGTTCCGGTGCGCGCGGCACCCGGGCGCGCACCAGGTTCCAGAACCGTTCGAGAGCCTGCAGGTGTGCGGTCGTCGCTGCAAGCGCTTGCTCCTCGAACCCGGCCTCCGCGAGCAGTCCCGCATGCCGCCGGAACACGCCGTCCAGGATCTGCCAGAACACTTCGCCTTTCTCGGTCAGGCGGACATGAATGGAGCGCCGGTCGTGCTCAGCCCGCGATTGCGTCAGATAGCCGGCGTCCGCGAGTTTTTTCAGATTGTAGGAGACATTGGAGCCGAGCAGATAGCTGCGCTGGCCCAATTCCCCGACGCTGATTTGATCCCCGGCGACGCTATAGAGGATCAAACTCTGGACGTTGTTGATGTCCCGGACACGCATGGCGTCCAGTTCCGCCTTCAACACTTCGAGAAAGAGACGGTGCAAGCGCTCGATGCCGGAGATGCACTGCAGATACTGTTCCAAGGTTTCGGTCCCTCAATTGCAGAACCCCTCTGCACTCGGGACCGAAACTGCAGATTTTCTCTAAAAGTCTGCTGAATCTTCGCGGTTAACCGCGGTATTTTCCCTGCAACATGCGGATGATTCCCGACATGTCGTCCTGGTCCATTCCCGCCTTGCAATAAAGTTGAAACAACTGCGTCGCCGCCCCACCCAGCGGCAGCGGCGTGCCGGTGGCAATTCCCGCCTCTATCGCAAGCCCCGTGTCCTTTACCAGCATGGCGCCGGTGAAACCGGGCTTGTAACCGTTGTTGGCGGGCGCGCCTTCGGTCAGGCCCGGTTCGGGATTATAGGCGGTCAGTGCCCAGCTGTTGCCCGACCCCGCCGACGAGACCTCCTTCAGGATTGCCGGGTCGATGCCCAGCGCCTTGATCAGGCTCATCCCCTCGGCGACTCCGGCCATGTTGATTGCCAGCATCATGTTGTTGCAAATCTTCACCGCCTGCCCGGCCCCTGCCTCGCCGCAATAGACGACCTTGCCGCCGACGATTTCGAGGTAGGGTTTGGCCAGTTCGTAGGCGTCTTTCGGGCCGCCGACGATCATCGTCAGCGTGCCCGCAACCGCGCCCGGGACGCCGCCGGTCACCGGCGCCTCCACCATTTTGAGGCCGCATGCGCCGGCATTTTCCGCCACTTGGCGCGCGGACGCCACGTCGATCGTCGAGCAGTCGATCAGCAACGTGCCGTCGTCCACAGCGTCGATCACGCTGCCCTGCTCCCCCTTGGCGCCGTAGACGGAGCGGACGTGCGGCCCCGCCGGCAGCATCGTGATGACGACGTCCTGACCCTGGGCGCAGGCGGCGGCACTGTCCGTCACCGCGCAGCCGTTCGCCGCGGCGGCTTCCAACGCCTCGGAGGAAAGATCGAAAGCCGTCACCGTATGACCGGCCTTGATCATATTCGCGGACATCGGTCCGCCCATATTGCCGACACCGATAAAGCCGATCCGGGCCATGCTTTCCTCACTCTGAACGATGATATGACGGGAGTCTTCTTAAGAACGCGAAGACTACCGCCCGCCTAAGCAGGCCGCAATGGCACCGCCGCCGAAACGGCAAGGCCCTCCATCTATGCCTTTTCGACCTGCCACCGTTCCGGCGGGTTAAACGTCAACTCCCCAGCGGCGGCGGGGAGGAAATAGCTCTGGACCCGTTCCTCCGTCACGCCAGCATGGGTGGATGGCTGCCATTTCGGCATCTTGTCCTTGTCCACCAGAAGCGCGCGCACGCCCTCGAAGAAGTCGTGGTCGGCGCAAAAGGCCTGGGAAAGGCGGAATTCCATCGTCAGGACATCGTCCAGACCCATCTCCGCGCCGCGGCGCAACTGCTCCAGCGTCACCTTCAGCGACGTGGGCGACTTGCCAGACATTTCCTTGGCCCATTTCTGCGCTTGTTCGCTCTCATCATTGAAGAGCGCGGCGAAGATTTCCTCGACGGTGTCACCCGCAAACAGGCGGTCGATCTGCGGCCGCAGTTGCGTAATCCGCGTGGGGGGCGGCTTGTCCGCAAATACCTCCAATGTGCCCATGACGGCCGCTCGGCTGGCGCCCGGCTCCAGG
>CAYYSC010000578.1:0-2156 GCA_964474065.1 uncultured Rhodospirillales bacterium
CTGGGGCCGCTGGGCGGGGCGGCGGCGGATCGGATGGACCGGTTCTACTTATTCTCGTGGCGCAAGTGCTGATGGCCGTGCAGGCGTTCGCGCTTGGTTTCGGGGTGCTGGCGGGCTGGGTCGATATCTGGCCGCTATTCCTGTTGACGCTGGTGCATGGCATCATCGTTTCGTTCAACCAGCCGGCCCGGCTTTCCCTTGTGCGAAGTTTGGTGCGGACGGAAGACCTGCCGGCCGCCATCGCCGTGAACTCGGTCTTGTGGAACAGCGCCCGCTTTGTCGGGCCGGCCTGCGCCGGCGTGCTCATCGTCTTCATGGATATTGGCTGGGCGTTCATCGTAAACGGTGTCACGTTTCTGGTGTTCGTCGTGGCCATGCTGCAGATCCGGAGCAATGTGCCCAGGACCGTCGTGTCGAAGAGCGGTTCGGTGCTGCGCCAAATCCAGGAAGGATTCGTCTACAGCTTCCGGCATGAAGGAATGGCGCCGCTGCTCATGATGCTTTTCATCAGCGCGGTGTTCGCCCGCCCCTTTGCCGAACTGTTGCCTGGGTTTGCGGATGCGGTCTTCGGGTGGGGGGCGGACGGACTTGCGCTGCTCACTGCCGCTACCGGCATCGGGGCGGTTATCGGCGGCATCTGGATGAGCCAGGCTGCGCGGCTCGGCGGGCTGACCGGCTTGGCGCTGCACGCGAATCTGCTTCTGGCCCTTGTCCTCTTGCTGTTCTGCGCGACCGACTGGTTCTGGCTGGGCATGGTGGCGACCGGGGCGGCCGGCATGGCAATGACCGTGCATGGCGTCGCCACGCAAAGCCTGATTCAACACGCCTGCGCACCTGAGATGCTGGGACGCGTGCTCAGCATCTATGGGTTGAGCTTCCGCGCCGGCCCGGCCCTGGGGGCGCTGCTGATGGGAACCGCGAGCGAAGGATTCGGACTGCAGGCTCCAGTAGCGGCCGGCGCCGTTGTTTGCCTTGCGGGATGGGCTTGGGCTGCACGGCAACAAGGCGGCATTGCTCAGGCAATGGGAGAGGGGTCATTATCCCCGACAAACCAACAGGGGATTAAGCCATGACTGACGCGTATGCCGCCTTCCAGACGCTAACTTTCGACCGCCCTCACGACCGCGTACTGCGCGTGACCATGAACCGGCCGGAAAGGCTTAACGCAGCCAATGCGGCGATGCACCGGGAACTGGCAGAGATCTGGCGCGTGATCGATGCCGATCAATCGGTCAATTGCGCCATCCTGACCGGTGCGGGCAAGGCTTTTTCGGCCGGTGGCGACTTCGAGATGATCGAAGAGATCATTGACGACTATGCCACGCGCGTGAAGGTATGGAAGGAAGCTCGGGATATCGTCTATAACGTCATTAATTGCTCCAAACCTATCGTTTCCGCCATTCGCGGGCCGGCAGTCGGAGCCGGTCTAGTGGCCGGCATCCTGTCTGACATTTCCATTGCCGCCGAGAATGCCCGGATCATCGACGGGCATACGCGCCTCGGCGTGGCGGCCGGCGATCACGCCTGCATTGTCTGGCCGCTGCTCTGCGGGATGGCCAAGGCCAAGTACTACCTGTTGCTCTGCGATGCCGTCAGCGGCGCCGAGGCGGAGCGCATCGGTCTCATTTCCCTGGCGGTCCCGGAGGAAGAATTGGATGGAAAGGCCGTCGAAGTCGCAACGCGGCTGGCCGAGGGTGCGCCTACGGCGATCCGCTTTACCAAGTATGCCCTGAACAACTGGTACCGCATGGCAGGACCGAGCTTCGACACCTCGCTGGCGCTGGAGTTCCTGGGCTTCACGGGGCCGGAGGCCAAGGAGGGCCTGGCCTCTCATAAGGAGAAGCGGCGGCCTTCGTTCGATCCGGACGCTCCGCTTTAAGATAGGCCGGCTGGGTTCTGGGAAAGCAAAGGGTGATTGATCGGCCGCCGCGCTCGGAGTACTCGAAAGCAGTCTAGCGCCGCCGCTGCCTGTTCCCGACCCCTCGGAGCCATCGATGTTGGATAATATCGACCCGCTGGTTGTAGCGGTGTGCACCATCGCGTTCTTTCTTGGCGGGTTGCTCAAAGGCGTGATCGGCTTGGGGCTGCCGCTGGTCGCTATCCCTTTAGTGGCCACCGTGATACCGGTGGCAACGGCGATCCCGTTGATGGTCGCG
>CAYYSC010000579.1:0-2147 GCA_964474065.1 uncultured Rhodospirillales bacterium
GACCATCGTGATGGCGGTGCGGCAGGGCCGTACGATCTTCGCCAATATCCGTCGCTTCATCGTATTTCTGTTGTCCGGCAATCTGGGCCAGATACTCGCGGTTTCGGGCGCGGTCTTGGCCGGTTGGCCGTTGCCGCTGCTGCCCCTACAAATCCTTTTTCTCAATATGCTGCTGGATGTATTCCCCGCCCTGGCTCTGGGCGTCGGCAATGACGAGTCCATCTTGATGCGGCGGAAGCCGCGGGACCCGTCGGAACCGGTGCTCACCCGCGGCCGCTGGTTGGCCATCGCAGGGTTCGGGCTTGTCATCGGCGCCGCTGCCCTCGGCGCTTTTGCGATCGCGCGCTTGCAGTTCGGCTGGGAGGAGGAAGTGGCCGTGACGGTTGCGTTCATGACTTACGGGCTGGCGCGCTTGTGGCATGTTTTCAACATGCGCTCGCCCGAAAGTCATTGGCTGCGCAACAATGTGGTGGCAAGCCCGTTTGTATGGGGCGCTGTCGCAATCTGCATCCTCTTGCTGCTGGCCGCCCTTTACTTCCCGCCGCTGGCTTCTCTGTTGAGCTTGGTTCCCCTCGTCTCGTTCTGGCATTGGGGCTTGGCGCTGGGCGCTAGCTTGGTACCGTTCGTGGTCGGTCAGGTCGCCATTCAGGTCCTGGCGCAGCGCGGCCTCGCGCGGGTCTCCTGAATGCCGCCGCGGGGACTGCTCCCCGAAACGCCCTCGTCCGCCGCTGCCCGAGTTCGTCTGTCGAAAGGATATGAGCCTGATGACCAAGAGCGTTCTTAATATCCTGATCGTGGCCCTGCTCGCATCGGTCGGCCTATCGGCGTCCGCGTTGGCGGAACCGACGGACATTACCGTCAGGGTCATCAGCCGGGACGCCAAGTTCATTGGGACTAGCATGGGCGGCGTTCGGGTGACGCTTCGCGATGCCGGAACCGGCGAACTTCTTGGCCAGGGAGTGACCAGTGGCAGCACGGGAGATACCGAACGGATCATGATGGAGCCGCGAGCCAGGGACACCGTTCTTTCCCGAGGCGGCGCAGCGAAGTTCTCGACAACCCTCGATCTGGATCGTCCCCGCCGCATTGAGGTGACGGCGGACGGCCCGCTGGCGCAGCCGCAGTCGGCGAGCCGGGTGTCGGCGGTTCAGTGGGTGGTGCCCGGCAAGCACCTCACGGGCGGAGATGGCTGGCTTCTCGAAATGCCGGGCTTTGTTGTCGATGTTCTGGCGCCGCCGGCACACGTGGAGTTTCAGGGCGGGCCGCAAAGGGTTGAACTGGCCGCCAACGTCACAATGATGTGCGGATGCCCGATTGAGCCGGACGGTCTGTGGGACGCCAACCGCTATGAAGTAAAGGCCTTGATCGGGCTGGAGGGACAGGACGTTGGAGAGGTGGAATTGGCTTACGCCGGTTCGCCGAGTCAGTTTTCAGGTCAAGTCAGCGTAGACAAACCAGGGGTGTATGATGTGACCATCTATGCCTACGACGCCGACACGGGGAACACCGGTCTCGACCGGACGACTTTTATCATTCCGGCTGAATAAGTGGCGAGCGTTCGGGGCATCCGCGCGTGAAAAAGCCGGTTCTCATCGGTGCGGTTGCCGGCGTGGCCGCCGCTATTCTTGGCGTCGGCTGGGCCTATTGGAACGGCTGGTCCATCCCTCTTTTGGGATGGGGGGAGGCGGAGCGCAAGCTGACGCTTTACGGTAATGTGGAGCGCCGTCAGGTCGATCTGGGCTTCGACGTCCCTGGCCGAGTTTTGGCGATGCTGTTTGAGGAGGGGGACGCCGTCCGGAAAGGCGTAGTGATGGCGCGGCTTGAGGCGGATCGCTTCGAAAGCCGTGTCAAGGTCGCGCGTGGCCGTGTGAGCAGGCAACAGGCGGTGGTCGATGAGTTGGAAGCCGGTACCCGCCAGGAGGAAATCGAGGAAGCCCGCGCCCGAGTGGCCAGCGCCGAGGCGACGCTACGAAACCGGATACTCATTTACGAGCGCACGGAGTTTCTCGCTGAAGATGACTTCGCATCGCGCCAGGCCCTCGATGATGCGCGCGCCGCAAGGGACTCTGCATCGGCTCGGCTCCGCATGGCCGAGGCTGCGCTGGAACTGGCGCTGGCTGGGCCGCGCGAGGAGGAGATCCGCGCGG
>CAYYSC010000580.1:0-2145 GCA_964474065.1 uncultured Rhodospirillales bacterium
GTACATGGAGCCCTCTTTTGTTCAAAAAATAGGCATTGACTTCTTTTCAGGCAATGCCGCCTAATTTTTACGCTGGCGGTTTTTGGCGGTGGTCGCCGCTACAGATTTTGCAGGTTGGCAGATTCAGGACCGATTTCAACCGAATCTGGAGCGGAGCGCATTTTGGCACGTTTCTTGGATTGAACAGGAGCGAAGCAAGCGTCCGCCACGAGAGGAACACGCAATGAAACTGATCATCGCTGTGATCAAGCCCTTCAAGCTGGAAGAAGTCCGTGAAGCGCTCGTCGCTGTGAATGTCGAAGGCTTGACCGTCACCGAGGTGAAGGGCTTCGGCCGGCAAAAGGGTCAAACCGAGATTTATCGCGGCGCCGAATACACCGTTGCCTTCCTGCCGAAGGTCAAGATCGAGGTCGTGGTGCCCGACGGCATGGCGGATGCCGCCGTGGAGGCGATCCAGAACAGCGCCCATACCGGCCGGATCGGTGACGGCAAGATTTTCGTCTGCGACGTGGCCAAGGCGGTGCGCATCCGCACCGGGGAGATGGACGCGGACGCGCTCTAACCCAGCAATTCCGAAAACGAACCGCCAACTGGAGTAGTAAATATGCGCAAACGGCTTTTGGGTGGCATTGCCGCTGCTGCGGCCATCGCGCTGACCCCCGCGATGGCTTCCGCAGCTGTGGACAGTGAGGTCGCCTTTATCTTCAACACATTCTCGTTCCTGGTCTGCGGCGTGCTTGTCATGTTCATGGCAGCGGGATTCGCCATGCTGGAATCCGGTCTGGTGCGCACCAAGAACACGGCCTCGATCTGCCTCAAGAACATCGCGCTCTATTCACTAGCAGGTCTGCTGTACTACCTGGTCGGTTACAGCCTGATGTACACGGACGTAACGGGCTATATCGGCTCGTTCTCTCTCTTCTACAACACGTCGGAAGCCGAAACCGCCCTGTTGGGCGCGGACGAAGCGACAGCGGAACAGGTCGCGGCCGTCACAGCCAATGGTTACTCCGTCATGTCCGACTGGTTCTTCCAGATGGTGTTTGTGGCAACCGCTGCCTCCATCGTTTCCGGTACCGTGGCGGAGCGCATCAAGCTTTGGCCGTTTCTGGTGTTCGTCATTGTCCTGACCGGCATCATTTATCCGATCCAAGGTTCCTGGACCTGGGGCGGCGGCTGGCTGGCCGAGATGGGCTTCAGCGATTTCGCGGGCTCGACCATCGTGCACTCCGTCGGCGGCTGGGCGGCGCTGGTCGGGGCGATCATCCTGGGTCCGCGCAAAGGGAAGTATGGCCCGGGCGGCCAAGTCAACGCGATCCCGGGCGCAAACCTGCCCCTCGCAACGCTAGGCACCTTCATCCTTTGGTTCGGGTGGTTCGGCTTTAACGGCGGCTCCCAGCTCGCCCTGGGCAGCGCCCTTGATTCCTCTGCCATGGCCATCGTGTTCGTGAATACCAATCTTGGCGCCGCCGCAGGCGTGGTCGCAGCCATGATCGTGAGCCAGCTGCTCTACGGCAAGGTCGACTTGACCATGGCGCTCAACGGCGCGATCGCGGGCCTCGTCTCCGTCACGGCCGGTCCGGACATGCAAAACCACCTACTGACCGTCATCGTCGGCGGCATCGGCGGCGCGCTGGTCGTGTTCGCCATTCCGATGCTGGACAAGCTGAAGATCGACGATGTGGTAGGCGCGGTCTCGGCGCACTTGGTGGCCGGCATCTGGGGCACGCTGGCGGTGGGCATCTTCGGCGGCGGCGATCTCGTCACGCAGGTCATCGGCATTGTCGCCATCGGCGCCTTCACCGTCATCACCAGCGCCGTCGTCTGGTTCGCGCTCAAGTTCACCATGGGCCTGCGTGTCGATGAAGAATCGGAAGCCAACGGTCTCGACCGGACGGAGCTGGGGCTGGAAGCCTATCCGGAGTTCGGGCCGCGGGCGAGCAGCATGTAAGCCTCTTCCTCCACCCTCGCGCGAGGGAACTGGGGCGGCGCGCATCCGGCGCGCCGCCCTTTTTTCTGGTATGATAGAGTCCAGCCGGTGCCATTGCCGGTGGCCTGGTGGCAGGAACCGCTGTTCATTCCGGTTTTTCAAGAGGATGGCCGTGACCGACATCATCGCTCCACGCCGGCGTTTCGCCCCGCCGG
>CAYYSC010000581.1:0-2136 GCA_964474065.1 uncultured Rhodospirillales bacterium
CGAGCAGGGCGCAGCCTTCCTCGTTGCCGGCCTTGGCGACGCCGATCACATAGCAGCCGTTCTGGTAGGCGCCCGCCTGCATCGAGAGAAGATTGTGGAAGCCCTGCAGGTGATCGTGCTGCGGCACCGGCGGATAGTGCAACGGCGTGTTGTAGCCGAGCATCACCAGTTCGACCCCGTGCAGCCCCATGACCCGGAAGGTTTCGGGCCAGCGGCGGTCGTTGCAGATGCACATGCCCATGGTGCCGCCCATGGTTTCGAACACCGGGAAGCCCAGGTCGCCCGGCTCGAAATAGCGCTTCTCCAGGTGCTGGAATGGGCGCCACGGTTCGTTTTCCGCATGACCGGGCAAATGAACCTTCCGGTATTTGCCGACGATGTCGCCCACTTTGTCGACCAGAATCGAGGTGTTGAAACGGCGTCCCTCCGGCGTCAGTTCGGCGTAGCCGAGATAGAAGCCAATGCCCGCCGCTTTCGCCGCGTCGAACAGCGGCTGCACCGTCGGGTTCGGCATCTCGGTCTCATAGAACAGGTTGAGTTCCGCCTCGTCCTCGAAATACCAGCGGGGGAAGAAGGTGGTGAGCGCCAGTTCCGGGAACACCACGAGATCCACTTTCCGCGCCCGGGCTTCTTCCAGCAGCGCGGTCATGCGGCTGACGACAAGCTCCCGCGGCTCGTCCCGCGCGACCGGACCGAGTTGCGCGGCAGCGGCGTAAAGAACCCGGCGGCGGCCTCCGCTGAGATTCATTGCATCAATCCTCTCGCTTCGACGGTGAACAGCCGCTCGACCTTGCCATCGCGGAGGCCATGCACACTGTTGAACAGGTTTGAGACGACGCAGGCGTGGTTCGGCACCACCCGCACGCGCTCGCCAATGGCGGGCTTCGCCCCGGTGCAGGCGGAGAGATCCACCACCGCGTGCTCCTCGCTGAGTGAGTGGATGACGGCGTCCGGGTATTCCCGGATATATCCGTGGCCTTCCAGCCCGCCCAGGTCGCTGGAGAGCGCCTTTGACCCCGCATCCAGCACGGCGCGGGTCTCGGTCGGGCGGCTGACCACCGTCGTCAACACGTCCAGCCCACAAGTCTCCCAACTCGCCGCGCCGGCGCGGACCATCATGCGGTCGTTGTAGATGTAGGTGCCGGCCCGGTGCTCGGTTGCCGCCGTCACCTCATGCGCGCGCCAGATGTCCGGCGTGCCGCCGCTGGAGATAACCTCGCATTCGATACCGGCGCGCTGGAAGGTATGCATGGCTTCGCCCAGCCAGTCCCGCACAACTTCGATCCGGCCCTTTGGCGGGTAGGTCATCAGGCCGGCGAAGTGCAGGCCTTGCGCCCCGTCGACCGCCTGAGCAAGCGTCACCGCCTCGGCGGGCTTCTGTACGCCACAGCGCCCCCCCCCGGAATCGCACTCGACCAGCACCCGCAGCGCCGGCCCGCCCGCAAACGCTTCGGCGAGGCCGTCGACAACCACCTGGTTATCCGCCACGACGGTCAGGCGGCAATGTTGTGCCAACTCCTTCAGCCGCGCCAGCTTCACCTCGCCCAGAATGTTGTAGGTCAAGAGGATGTCATCGATGCCGGAGGCAGCCATGACCTGTGCCTCTCCGATTTTCTGGCAGGTGATGCCTTTCGCTCCCAACTCCAGCTGGCGGTGAGCGAAGTCCGGCAGCTTGTGGGTCTTAATATGCGGCCGGGCTGCCAATCCGTGCGAGTCGCAATAGGCCTGGAAGCGCTGCAGGTTGGCATCGACGACGTCCAGGTCGATACAGACTGCCGGGGTATCCAGAGCGGAAAACGCCGATTGTGGGAGCGCCATTCGATCATCTCCGATAGCGGCCGCCCGGAAAGCCGGGAGAGACGGGCGGGCCAAGAAAACGCGTGGATTCCAAGCGAAGCCACAGCAACTGCTGTAGCCTAGCACTCTGCGCTGGCGATCTCCACGGCGCATGCCGCGGCGAGAATGCCCGGTGGTGCGGATCGCGCGGGCCTTGCTGGTCATGGTCTGTTGCGCAGCCTTGCTCGTAGGAGCAGAAAACAACTTTCCCCTCGACGGAGCCGCGGCCCCGTCTTATGCGAAGGGACTAAAGAAGCGGCGCCCGAGCGAGGCCTCGGCGCCGGTTTGTTGTGATTGGTT
>CAYYSC010000582.1:0-2119 GCA_964474065.1 uncultured Rhodospirillales bacterium
GTCCTCATCGACTATGGAGGATGGCGGTTCGCCTACATGATGATGGGTGCCGCCATCCTGAGCATTGGCCTGCTGGCAGCATTGGGGGTCGACGACCCTCCGGCCTACCGCCGCCAGCGGGCGGCCGGAGGTGCCGGCATGACGGGGGCGAAGCTTTGGGAGGCACTTTCCTCCCGAACCTTCATCCTGTTTTGGCTCTCCAGCCTCCTGCTCTCGGTCGGGCTGTTCGTGCCCTTCGTTCACCTCGTGCCCTATGCCATCGACCGGGGCTATGGCGCGGATACCGGCGTCCTGTTGCTCAGTCTGATCGGGCTGGGCAGCACGCTTGGCCGTTTCGTCCTCGCCGGGTTCGCAGACCGGATCGGCCGGCGGCTTGCACTGGTGCTGATGTATGCAGGCGTCGGGCTGATGGACCTGGTCTGGCTTTGGGGCGGCTCCCTGGCGGCCTTGTATCTGTTCGCCATCATCTACGGGCTTTGCTATGGCGGCTTCGTCGCCACGGCTCCCGCGGTCAGTGCCGATTTTTTTGGCACCCGCCGGCTTTCCAGCATTATCGGCTGGCTCTACACCAGCGTGGCCTTCGGCACGCTGCTGGGGCCACCGCTGGCAGGCCGGGCCTTCGATCTCTACCATTCCTACGATCTGCCGATCATGGTGGGAGCGGCGAGCGGGTTGGCCGCTGCGGCAATCATGCTTTTTATCCGCGCGCCAAAGACTGCCTATTCTGTGGCCGATTGACGCTTGCGACCGGGAGAAGTTTTGAGTGAGCCTTCGGTCTCGGCTAGATCGGGGTGCTAGGTGCATGTCTTTCTGCTAGGGAAGGAACGACGATGGCGGAAGCCGTACACGGATCCGGCCACGAAGATAATGAAGGTACCCGCCGCGACTTTCTAAGTCTCACGGCGGCAGCCATGGGGGCGGTTGCCGTTGGCGGCGCCCTTTGGCCTTTAATCGACTCTATGAACCCGGCAGCCGACGCGCTCGCCGTGGCGACGCTCGACGTGAACTTGGCGCCGATTGAACAAGGCCAAGCGATCACAGTGATGTGGCGCGGCACCCCCGTCTTCATTCGTCATCGCACGGAAGCGGAAATTGCGGAAGCGCGCGGTGTCGAATTGGGTGACCTGCCCGACCCGGCCACGGATGAAGAACGCGTCCAAAAGCCGGAATGGCTCGTAATGGTAGGTGTGTGCACTCACCTCGGGTGCATCCCGCTCGGCCAGAAGGTTGGAGAAAACAAGGGCGAGTATGGTGGCTGGTTCTGCCCCTGCCATGGTTCGCACTACGACACCTCTGGTCGGATCCGGAGGGGGCCGGCGCCCACCAATCTGCCGGTGCCGCCCTATGAGTTCGCGTCCGACACTGAGATTACGATCGGGTAAGCACCATGGCTGATAACGACAAGCCGCACACGGAAATCACCAATCCGGTGCTGAAGTGGATTGATTACCGTCTTCCGGTAATCTCCATGATGAACCACGCGACCGTCGACTATCCGACGCCGCGGAACCTGAACTATTTCTGGAACTTTGGCTCGCTCGCCGGTTTCACGCTGGTGTTGATGATCGCCACCGGCCTCGTGCTGGCAATGCATTACACGCCGCATGTGGATCATGCCTTCGCCAGCGTTGAGCGGATCATGCGCGACGTGAATTACGGCTGGGCCATCCGCTTCGTGCACATGAACGGCGCGAGTTTCTTTTTCATCGTGGTCTACATCCACATCTTCCGCGGACTCTATTACGGTTCATACAAGTCGCCGCGTGAGCTGTTGTGGATCCTCGGCGTCGTGATCCTTCTGCTGATGATGGCCACAGCCTTCATGGGCTATGTGCTGCCTTGGGGCCAGATGAGCTTCTGGGGCGCGAAGGTGATCACCAACCTGTTCTCCGCCATTCCGTTGGTGGGCGAGGACATCGTGATCTGGCTCTGGGGCGGTTTCTCGATCGACAACCCGACCCTGAACCGTTTCTTCGTCCTGCACTTTTTGTTGCCGTTCGTGATTTTCGGCGTCGTGTTCCTGCATATCGTCGCGCTGCATCAACACGGCTCGAACAACCCACTGGGCATCGACACGAAGGGTCCTCAGGATTCGATCCCTTTCCACCCCTATTACACC
>CAYYSC010000583.1:0-2118 GCA_964474065.1 uncultured Rhodospirillales bacterium
GAGCAGGGTCCGGAGGCTCATGGGTTTGGCAGCCTCACCTTCATGCCAGCCCGTTTGGAAGCGAAGAACGGCGACCTATTCTGCGAGCGAGTTGTCGACAGCGATGTTGAAGTCGGTCCCTCGTCTGATAAATCCTGCGCCGATCATCGATTGCCGCAGGCGCTCGAAGCCTGCTTCCTCCATCACGCCTGTCCGATTCCAGAGTTCCAATGCCCGGTACCGCTCGATGCAAGCGCCAATCAAATCCGGCATGAGGTCCGGAAACAGGGGAGAGAGAGCGGTTGCTGTATCGCCCACCGGACGGTCGTAGGCATCTCCGACCGCCCGCTTTATTGCGCGCGCCATAGCGTGGAAATCGTCCCGCCGGCGCTCTACGGTCTCTTTTAACGCGTAGAAACTGGTGTAGGCCGTAGGGCCTCGTGTGGCAGCCGCATACACCAAGTGACCGCCCCCTTCCAGCGCCTGTTCGGCAAAAGGCTGGAAGGCTTGGAAGACGTCCAGTGTTCCGGCGGCTAGCGCGTCCCGGTTATCGTTCATGCCCGGTCTCTGGATCACGCCCAGTGCGTCAGGATCAATGCCGGCTTCCCGCAGGTCCTCCTGCAGGCATATCCAGGGTGTCGGCACCTCACTGACTACGCCGATGCGTTTGTCCGGCAAATCAGCGAGACCGCCCGGCTGGCGCCCCACCAGCAAAAATGGATCGCGGCTGACAACTTCGCCAAAACAAACCAGCCCCACGTTGGGGTCCTGGTCATACGCCCGAAGCACGCGCAGCGGGCCGCCCCAGCAGACGTCGATCTCCCCGGAAAGCAGGCGGGGCAGCGTATCGGTCGGATCGAAGCTCTCCTGCATCTGCACTTCGACGCCTTCGGCCTGGAAGTAGCCGCGCTCGAAGGCGAGGTAGAACGGCGCATAGAACAGGGCGCGCAGGTTCTCGAGAAGACTGATCGGTTGGGTCATGATCTCTGCCTCCGGCCTCAGCCCCAATAGCGTCCGCTGGCGCCGATCGCCGAGACGATCAGGCCAAGCGCTAGGTTGATGGCGACAATCATGCGGATCTGGCCGATTTGCTTTGCTGCCGCCGGGGGATCGTTAGCCGCGACGGCCGCTTTCAGGCGTTTGAAAGGCGCGAAGAACAAATGGGCGAACAGTGCTATCATGATCAGGCCGAGCAGGAGCATGATGTGAACGTGCATCCCGGCAACGGCGAACCCGCCCCACTCCACAAAAATGATCCAGAATCCGCTGATCAGCAGGACCGCAACGCTCGCCCATACCCAGGGAAAGAACTTGCCGAACGCTCGCGCCCAGAGAGCAACGCGATCGGCTGGTTGCAGTTCGCCGACGGATGGCCGAAGTGCCATGTATGCGAAGAACATGCCACCGACCCAGATGATGGCCGCAAGTGCGTGCAGGCCTGTCATAATTGCGATCATCCTTGCCTTCACTCCTTCATTGTCCGGGAAACACGCCGGGATTTAGCCAAGGGCCTATGCCTCTGACGCAAAGACTGCCTCAGTACCATGCTATATGATGATGGGGTCTCACGGGAGTGTGAGACAGAGTGACCTGACGCGCCGGTTCAATCATTTTATAGGGTATGAAATCGGGGCTGCCTCCATGGTGGCGGGAAAATAAGAAGCAGCATGGGCCAAGGATCTTGAGTGGAAAACCGGAACGACTACCGCGGCGGCCGCGGGACCGGCGGCTGGACTTTTTCCGTGGCGTTGCGATGTTCATCATTCTGATCGCCCACATCCCGCGGGACTGGTGGGCGCTTTGGATTCCCGCCCGGTTCGGCTTTTCGGACGGGGCTGAGATGTTTGTCTTCTGTTCCGGCATGGCGTCGGCCCTGGCGTTCGGTGGCTTGTTCGCGAGTCACGGGTTTCTGACCGGCACGGCGCGAGTCGCCTTCCGTATTTGGCAGATCTACTGGGCGCATATCGCGCTGTTTATCACTACCCTGCTGGTCCTGCTGATCGCGAACGAGCTGCAGGAGACGAAAGATTACGTCCTGGCTCTCAATCTTCGGCACTTCACCGAGAACGTCGAGCAAAACCTGCTGGCGCTGATGACCCTCACCTACGTACCCAATTATTTCGACATGTTGCCGATGTA
>CAYYSC010000584.1:0-2106 GCA_964474065.1 uncultured Rhodospirillales bacterium
CTGTTGACCTGACCCAGCATGCGGCGAAGGCCGGCGCCGATGGCGTCCTGGTCGTGACACCTTACTACAACCGCCCGACCCAGGAAGGCCTTTATGAGCACTTCAAGGCGGTGAACGATTGTGCCGACATTCCGATCATCATCTATAATATTCCACCCCGCAGCGTGGTGGACATGTCGGTGGAGACGATGGCGCGGCTGGCAAAGCTGCCGAACATCGTTGGCGTGAAGGATGCCACCGGCGACCTGCAGCGCCCGAGCCTGGAAAAGATGGCTTGTGGCGACGATTTCGTCCTACTCTCGGGGGAGGATGGTACCGCTATCGGATATCTGGCTCAGGGCGGCGTCGGCTGTATTTCGGTTACAGCCAATGTGGCGCCGAAGCTCTGCGCGATGATGCACGAGGCTTGGCAGCAGAACGCCATTGAGCGCGCGCAACAGATCAACATGCAACTGATGCCGCTGCATGTGGCCATGTTCTCCCAGCGCAGCCCGGCAGGGCCGAAATACGGCGCCCATCTGCTCGGCCATTGCGAGCCGGAGACCCGTCTGCCAATGACCCCGGCCACGCCGGAAACCCAGGAAATCATGCGCGAAGCCATGGTGGGCGCGGGGCTGCTTTAGCCCCGCCCCCTTCCCGGCCGGGTCCGGAGGGCCCTTTTTAGTCCGTGGCAAAAAAATCCGAGACCAAAAGGAACGTGGTGGCGCAAAACCGCCGCGCCCGCTTCGATTACTTCATCGAGGATACGATGGAGGCGGGGCTGGTGCTGACCGGCAGCGAGGTGAAGTCGCTGCGGGCGGGCAAGGCCTCTATCGCGGAAGCATATGCAACCGAAGAGGGTGGAGAGCTTTGGCTGATCAATTCGCACATCCCGGAATATTCGGGGGCGAAGCATTTCGGCCACGCGCCGCGGCGCCACCGCAAGCTGTTAATGCACAAGCGGGAGGTCGAGCGCCTTTCCGGCCAGATCAAACGGGAAGGCGTGACCCTAGTTCCGCTCGAAGTCTATTTCAACGAGCGCGGCGTGGCGAAACTCGCGCTCGGCTTGGCGCGCGGCAAGAAGAAAGTCGACAAGCGCGAGACCATCAAGCAGCGCGACTGGCAGCGCGACAAGGCCCGCCTGATGCGTGAAAAAGGCTAGCGCCGGAAGGCTCGCCCAAGGCGGGTGCGTGCGCTAGCATAGAGGCGACCCTGCCCTCACAGCGGAGCCTTGCGTGCCTGATCACCCCCATCAAGATGCCATCGACGCTGCCCTCGCGGTGATGGATTCCCATATCACCGCGCTGAATGCCCGCGATGCGGACGGACTGGCCGCGACCCTTCACTTCCCGCATTACCGACTCGCCGGCAGCGTCATGAAGGTGTGGGAGACACCGGCGACCTATCTGGACGACTTCTATGCGCGGGCGGGTGCCGGCTGGGCGCGCAGCCAGTGGAACCGCAAGGACGTCATCGCGGCGAAAGAGGACAAGGTGCACCTGCATATCGAGTTTACTCGGTTCCACGCGGACGGCTCGGAACTGGGAACCTTCCGCTCGATCTGGGTGATCACCCATATTAATGGCCGCTGGGCCGCCCAGCTTCGCAGCAGCTTCGCGAGTTAGGCACCGGCGGAACCACTATCCACCTGCAGGCGTTATCGGAAGGTGCGGCCTCCTTTGGGAGAAACGGACCGGGAAAATGGCGCCTAACCGCCGAGAAGGAGGATGACTTGCGCCCAGGAAAGAACCGGGCATGGAAGTCGGTCTGATCACCGTCATTATTGCCGCGTTAATCACGGCAATAATGACCGGTGTGGGCGCCCTCCCCTTCCTGTTTGCGAAGGAACTGTCCGATCATTGGGTTGGCTGGTCGAACGCCGTCGCGGCCGGCCTAATGCTGGCCGCCAGCCACAGCCTGATCGCCGAAGGCGTAGGTCTTGGCGTGCCCATGACCTTGACCGGGGTGCTGGTCGGTCTCGGCGCGATCGTCTTGAGCGACCGGCTGCTGTCCAACGCCGGCGAAGTCGAAGTCGCGGAGCTTCAGGGCGCCAGCGCGGTGAAAGCCTTGATGATCCTGGGCATCATGACCGCGCACTCGTTTGCGGAAGGCTTGGGCGTGGGCGTC
>CAYYSC010000585.1:0-2081 GCA_964474065.1 uncultured Rhodospirillales bacterium
TGCGTCAAACCAGGATAAACGGTGGACTCGAACACCACGACGTCACCCGGTGCCAGCACCGAGCCGACAGTGTGGCAGGCACTCTCGATTGCCCTCAAGTCCGGTTGGTTGTTGGCGTCGATGGGGGTTGGTACGGCCACCACGTAAAAACTGGCGTCCCGTAATTCGGACGGGGAAGATGTGATGCGCAGCCCGGATTGGCGGAGTTCTTCGCCGGAGCATTCTCCGGTCCAATCCTTGCCATCCCGCAAAGCGGTGACGCGCTCCACGTCGATGTCGAAGCCCGTCACATGCGAAAATTCGCGGGCGAACGAGAGCGCGACCGGCAGGCCAACATAACCCAACCCAACGACTGCGATCCGTTCCTGCATCCTACTGTCCAATCCTCAAGCAGCGCTTCGGTGAAAGCGGCGAGGATGTATTGATAGACTTTCGACCGCTAGGCAATCGTCCGGGGCGACGGCCCGGCCCTCTCAATGAACGCGGGAGCGGCCTGCCGACTTTCCCATCTGCGGGGATGTCCGCTCCGTGAACCAGCCTTCCGCCAGAAACTCCCCCTTCGGGACCGGCGACACGCCCATAATCCTGGCCATGAAATAACCAACGCCACCCGCAAACCCGTGTGGGTGGGGAGGTGGGGAAGGACCGTCATTTTCTGGCCGTCGGTACGTGGCATTGCGTAACCAGTCTTTTCAATCGCGACAAGCCACGCTGCCAATGGGCCCGAAGCGCCCCTTAAGGCCCAGCACATGGTGAAAGGCATCATGCCGCGGATGGAGCAGTTCCGCGGCGAAGCGATGGGTGGCTTCAGCGGTTGCCGCCATACCGGCAAAATCCGAGACAATCCCAGGTGCCACGGAGTCAGCCTCGCCGAAACGCAATAAGGACACCAAAATTGCACTGTCGCTGCCGGCTATGATGACATCGGACTCGATGTAAAAGCGAGGAAAGGCGGTCACGTATTTCTCTGCCGCACGGCTTGCGAATACCTTTCAGTCTTCGACCGTATTCAAAATGACGGCATTCTGTCCAGCTACGGTTTGCAGAATAGAGTAACCATTGTGGGTGCAACCGCTGCAGCCGAACACGGCTTCCGCATACGCCGGCGGTCCATCAAGCAGGATTGCGGCAGAGTCTCCCGCCATCCCCTCTCCATCGTGCACCGGAACGATAAGGCTGAGCGCCGACTCTCCCGTTTGTGCTGCGCGCGCCCTTCGACTAGGTCTCCCTACGGCGCCAGTTACGGTAGCGCCGTTTGGCCCCGTCCAGACGCTGCTTCCAGCGCGGTCGGTAGGTATAATCGTAAGACGGGCGCAGCAGGTGACCGTCAACTGCGCGCGAATGATAGAAATTGGGAACAGCGTGGAGATCCTGCATCGGCAAATGAAAAACACGGCAGGCCGCCGATGCCTGCGGTGGGGTAACCCAAGCCCAGTCACCAGAAGGGCAGCGCCCCGCCGCGCGTTCGCGGTTGTCGAACTCCATGTATTGCTCGCTGGCAGTGTAATGATCGACGATGGTCACATTTTCCCGCCGGAACGAAGCTAGTACGGCGCTGTTCAGCTCTGTGAGCGTCCGATCCCGCCAGAGGTCAGTGTCCTGCCGATCCGGATCCTCTCCCAGGACAAATGCGACCTCGCGCAAGAGATCGTAGCGGTTTGGATCGGCAAAATCCCGCGAGGCGATCTCCGTTCCCATGTAGAATCCATTGAACGGCGCACACGGGTAGTCGATACCGCCGATGCTCATGATCATACCGCTCACCAGCGGCACGGCGTACCAGCGCAGATTGAGAGAGTTCAATTCCGGCCGGTGAGGGTGACGGATCTCGATCTCCTTGTACGTCGATCGCGGCACTTCGTAGATCAACCGTCGCCCCTGCCGGTCGCGCATGATTACTGGCAACAGGTCAAACGGTCCGGGCCTTCCCATCGGTCTCCAGCCGAGAGAGGTGGCGATGCGCGTCGCCTCGATATTCTGCCGGTCGCCCAGGACGTTGCCGTCCTCACTGGCATAACCCGCGTACTGGGTAATTTGCATGCTCTCGACATAAGGAGGCGGTTCGTTCCTCTGCATGGGGG
>CAYYSC010000586.1:0-2079 GCA_964474065.1 uncultured Rhodospirillales bacterium
CGCCATGATCGTGGCGATGGCGGTCGGCGGCTCCACCAACGTGGTGCTCCACGCGCCGGAGATCGCGCGCGCCGCGGGCTTCCCCAATTTCTGGCGCGACATCATCACGCCGGAAGAGTTCAACCACCTCTCGCAGCACGTGGTGCCGGTGCTGACCGACGCCCGGCCCTATGGCCGCTTCTCCATGGTCGATATCGACGAGGCCGGCGGCGTGCAGGTGATCGTGAAGGAGTTGATGGACGCAGGTATGCTGAACGGCGACGTGCCGACCTGCACCGGCGAGAGCCTGGCGGAGCAGGTGGCGCGCCTCGCCACCCGCGCGCCGGATGGCGAGGTGATCCACACCTGCGCCAATCCCTACAAGCCGACGGGCGGCCTCCGCCTGCTCGGGGGCAACCTCTCGCCGGACTACAGCGCCATCCTGAAGCTCGCCGGCGTCGAGGGGGGTCTGGAGAACAACGTGTTCACCGGCCAGGCGCGCGTATTCGACGGCGAGGCCGGCCTGCTGAAGGCGCTCGACGAGACGCCGCAGGTGTTCCAGAACCACGACATGGTGATCGTCCGCTACGAAGGCCCGGCCGGCGCGCCCGGCATGCCGGAGATGCTGGACTCCACCTCCCGCATCACCACCCTCTGCCGCGAGAAGGACATTGTGGTGGCCCTGATGACGGATGCGCGCTTTTCCGGCGGCTCGGTCGGTCTGGTGATCGGCCATGTCGGACCGGAAGCGGTGCTCGGCGGCCCCATCGCCCTGATCGAGGATGGCGACGAAATCGTGGCGGATCTCAACAAGAACGAGTTGAACTGCCCGGTTTTGGACGATCCGGCGGTGCGTGACGCCCGCATGGCGGCGTGGCAGAAGGTGGTGAGTGCCAACGGCGGCATTCACCCCAACTGCGGGCAGGCCGACACGCGGCTCCTCCACCGGATGCGGGAATCCGGCGTCTCGGCCATACAGGGCGCGGGTATGCACCCGAACCGCCAGCTCTGGGTGCGCAATGAGCGGGTGGGGGAAAAGTCCGGCTTCGAACCCCGGAACAAGTACCGGTAGATGCAGACAAGTAGCGGCCAGGGCCTCTCCCTGGCCGCCTGACCTTCCCCTAATTCCCCTAACTAAAGCCCTGCCACCGCGTGGCCGCCGTCTACCACCAGCACCTGCCCCGTGACGTACTGGGAGGCATCGCTCGCCAGGAACAGCAACGGGCCGACAAGGTCCCCGGGCAGCCCCAAGCGCCGCATGGGCACCCGGGCCGTCAGCGCTTGCCCGGGCTCGCTCTCGAAATACGCGCGGTTGAGGTCGGTCAGGATGTAGCCGGGCGCGAGCGAGTTCACCCGCACGCCGTTGCGGGCCAGTTCGCTCGCCATCTGCCGCGTGACCATATCGAGTCCCGCCTTCGCCGCGTTGTAGGCGATGACGCCCGGATTGGTGCGGATGCCCAGGAGCGAGGATATGTTGACAATGGCCGCCTGCGTCCCGTCCGCCTTGTAGCGCGCGATCATCGCCCGCGCTGCCGCCTGCGCCACGAACCAGGCGCCGGTCAGGTTGGTTTCCAGCACGGAACGCCAGTCTTCCTCGCTCACGTCCAGTAGCCGCCGGGTCACGGCGATGCCGGAGTTGTTGACCAGGACGTCCAGTCCGCCCGCCTGTTCTGCGCAGAAGCTAACCGCCGCGTCCGCCTCCGCCTTCTGCGTTACGTCCAGCTTCACGGTTAGCGCCTTACCGTGCGCGGCCTCGATGCCGGCACGCACCTTTTCCAGGGCGTCAGTGCTGCGGGCGGCGAGCACCACGGTTGCTCCCGCCGCCGCCAGGGTCTCCGCAAAGCCGCGGCCGAGCCCGCGCGAAGCGCCAGTAACCAAGGCAACCTTGCCGTCCAGGCGGAACGCGCGGGTCGGATCGATCGGAGCAGGTTCCGGAGACATCGCTTCACAGTCCTTTGTGTTCGGCGCAAACGAGGCACGCTTGACCGGCAGGGTCATGCCCCGCAAGGTCCGCCCAATGCAAGCCCTTTAGGGGAGACCGCGCCCATGCGCATCGACATCTACTCCGACACGATCTGCCCCTGGTGCTATATCGGCAAG
>CAYYSC010000587.1:0-2079 GCA_964474065.1 uncultured Rhodospirillales bacterium
ACGCTTGTCCTGGCAGGCGGGGTTCTTGGCGGCGCTACCGCCGCACTGTATTCGCTGGGAGTGGCCAACACGAACGATAACGCCGGAGGGACTGACGCAATCGCCGTTGGGGCCGGCCTGTTGCTTGCATTCGGCCTCGGCGCGATCATCGGCCCCCTGGTTGCCTCGGTCCTGATGGATGTGGTGGCTCCAGTAGCGCTATTCGGCTACACTGGGGCGGTTGGGACGGCGCTGGCCGGCTTGGCGCTGGTGCGGATGGTATCAAAGCGCGGTGTCAGCACCGAGGAAAAGACGGACTATGTCACACTCTCCCGCACGACCCCGGTTGCCTACGCGTTGGATCCATGGGCGGGGAATCAGCCGCCGGAAGAACGAGATGCCGCCAACACCCTCCCGTGAACGCCGGTAGGGTTGCTACCGCGAAACGTTGAGCGTAGTACCAGCAGACTCGTGCAAGACACACGTACCGAAACTACCCCTGCTCAGGTGAGGGAGCTCATGGCTCGAAACAAGATCGCCCTTGTCGGCGCCGGCAACATTGGCGGCACGTTGGCGCATTTGGTTGGTTTGAAGGATTTGGGCGATGTCGTGATGTTCGACATCGTTGACGGTCTGCCGCAGGGCAAGACACTGGATATTGCTCAAAGCTCGCCGGTCGAAGGTTTCGACAGCGCAATGACGGGCACCAATGACTACAGCGACCTTAAGGACGCGGACGTTGTCATTGTCACCGCTGGCGTCGCCCGCAAACCGGGGATGAGCCGCGACGACCTGGTTGAGATCAATACGAAGGTGATGGGCCAAGTCGGCCAGGCGATCAAAGAGAATTGCCCCAATGCCTTTGTGATCTGCATTACCAACCCTCTGGATGCGATGGTTGGCATTTTGCAAGAAGCCTGTGGACTGCCTCACCATAAGGTTGTGGGTATGGCCGGGGTGCTGGACAGCGCGCGCTTCCGCCTCTTCCTCGCCGAGGAATTCAACGTTTCGGTCGAAGACGTCAACGCCTTCGTGCTTGGTGGTCATGGCGATACCATGGTGCCGGTGGTCGACTATTCCACCGTGGCGGGGATTCCGGTACCGGAACTGGTGAAGATGGGCTGGTCGACCGATCAGCGTATCGAGGAGATCGTTCAGCGCACCCGCGACGGCGGCGCGGAGATCGTCGGCCTGCTCAAAACCGGCTCCGCTTTCTATGCCCCGGCTTCCGCTGCAATCCAAATGGCCGAAAGCTATTTGAAGGACAAGCGCCGTCTTCTGCCGTGCGCCGCCTATCTTAATGGCGAATATGGTGTTAGTGGTCTCTATGTCGGCGTGCCGGTGATTATCGGCAAGAATGGCGTAGAAAAAGTGGTGGAGGTGTCGTTGGAAGGCGCTTCCCGTCGGGCATTCGATCATTCGGTCGCTGCCGTTAAGGAATTGACGGGCTTGGCCGTTAAGTTGCGGGATGAAACGGGCACCTAAAGACGCCTTTTTGAAAAAGGATATGTTACCTTGGGTTCGGGCGCCTTCGCTAGGCGTCCTGCCTGAGAATAGGGGGAAGCGGTATCACCTGCGCCCTAGGTGAGGGGAGCGAGCGACGCGATGAATATTCACGAGTATCAAGCGAAGCACCTGCTGGCGAATTACGGCGTCTCGGTGCCTCGCGGCAAGGTTGCTTTCAACCCGAACGAGGCGGTTTTTGCGGCCGAGCAATTGGGCGGACCGGTTTGGGTGGTGAAAGCGCAGATACATGCCGGCGGCCGTGGCAAGGGCGGCGGCGTGAAGGTCGTGAAATCGATGGACGAGGTCCAGGCTGAAGCCGAGCGGATGCTTGGCATGACCCTCGTGACCCATCAGACCGGGTCTGATGGAAAAGAAGTCAACCGAATCTATGTTGAGGAAGGTTTCGATATCGCCCGGGAGTTGTACCTCTCGTTGCTTGTTGATCGCGGGACGGGCCGCATTACGGTAATGGCGTCGACCGAAGGCGGCGTGGACATCGAACAGGTGGCGGCCAATACGCCGGAAAAGATCCTGGCGGTCACGATCGATCCCGTGACAGGGTTTCAGCCGCATCATGGCAACCGCATCGCCTAC
>CAYYSC010000588.1:0-2077 GCA_964474065.1 uncultured Rhodospirillales bacterium
GCCGAGTGGTTGCTCTATTAATGCCATGAAAGCTGCGGTACCGATGCTGGTGGAGGGCGTCACCCGCGGCCTGTTCGCGGCGGACCTCGCGCACCACTGGCAGAGCCTCCAGGCCTACAATACCCCCGTGTTCGTACCGGATTCCGGCGACATCTAATCCAAGCTTACCAAGGAAACGCTTCTATGGTGGAAACTATTACAATCGATACGGGAACATGCACCCTTCTATGCGAAATCCGCGACCGTGTCGCGGTCATCACTCTTAACCGCCCGGAAATCCGAAATGCGATGGGGGATGAAATCACGCCCTTCCTGCGCACGCAAATCCAGGAAAGAGGTCAGGACGAGCGGGTCGGTGCCATCTTGCTTACGGGGGCGGGTACGGCCTTTTGTGCTGGCGGCAACGTGAAGGGCATGGGCGCCAATCGGTCCAAAGAAATGACGCCGGAGGAACGCATCTCTGATCTTAAATGGCGCCAGCGTCATTTGACCGGCGCTCTCCGAGCGGTGCGCAAACCGACGATTGCGGCCCTGCCAGGCGCGGCGGCAGGGGCCGGCATGGCTCTTGCAATGGCATGCGACATTCGCGTCGCAGCGCAAAGCGCCTTTCTGACAACCGGCTATCGGCACATTGCCTTGCCGGGCGACTATGGCATCGCATGGTTGTTGACCCGTTTGGTTGGAACGTCAAGAGCACGCCAATTGATGTTGACGGCAGAGCGCGTCGCGGCTGTGGAAGCGTTGTCAATCGGTCTCGTCAACAAGGTCGTGCCCGACACTGAATTACAGCGGGCAGCCTTTGAAATGGCGAAAGATATTGCGAACGGTCCATCGGCTGCAATCGAGGCGATGAAGGACAACCTGGATGATGCATTAATAATCGATTACGAAACAGCCTTGGATCGGGAGGCTGAGCGGCTGGTACCGCTCTCCAGTCATCCAAATCATCATGAAGCCGTTCAGGCGTTTATCGACAAGCGTAAGCCCAACTTTCACAAAGCGTAAGAGATCGCACCGCAGGGAAAAATTGCGGCGACTACGCGAGCATTTCGTCCACCGCCGCTTTTTCGCCTGGCGTCAGCACCCAGCTTGCTGCCGCAACGTTGCTTGTCACTTGCTCCGGCTTGGTGGCGCCGGCGATGACGCTGGCAGTCGCCGGCTCCGCCAGGAGCCAAGCAAAGGCCAACTCAAGAAGGGTATGATCGCGCTCTTCTGCAAAAGTTTCCAGTTTTTCGACTAGATCCAGGTTCTCGTCTGATAGATAGCCGCGATTTGCAAAGCGCGGGTTAACAGTCAGCCGGCCGTCTTCCGGCATCGCATCTCGCTTGTATTTGCCAGTCAGCAAGCCACTGGCGAGCGGGAAGTAGGGAAGCAGACCGAAGCCATATTTGCGGGCAACGGGCAAGACCTCCTTTTCGATGCCCCGGTTGAGCATGTTGTACTCTTCCTGGGCAGACACAAACCCATCGATATTTGCCAATTCGGCTTCAAAGTGCGCTTCTACCATTTGCCAAGCGGGCAGGTTCGAGCACCCGACATACCGAATCTTGCCGTCGCGGATGAGATCTTCTAGGGCGCGCAAGGTCTCGTCGATTGGCGTCAGCGGATCGGGCTTATGGAGTTGATAAAGATCAATCCAGTCAGTACGCAGGCGCCGCAACGAGTCCTCAACGGCCTGCATGATCCACCATCGGGAGCCGCCGCGTTTCTTGCCCTCGTCGTCCATCTCCCAGCCGAACTTTGTGGCGAGCACGATCTCCTTGCGCTTCTGTCCGAGCACGGCGCCCATATGCGTCTCGGAACCGCCGCGTCCGCCGTACATGTCAGCGGTATCGAAGAGGGTGATGCCGGCGTCGATGGCTGCATGCACGACGGCGCTAGTGCCGGCTTCATCCAGTTTCGCGCCGAAATTGTTGCAACCCAGGCCCACTGTGGAAACGCGCAGGCCGGATCGGCCCAGATTCCGGAATTCCATGACTGTTTCCTTATTTATCTTTAGTCAAGCAATGCCATGCGGCCTGGGTCGAGCGTAAGCCAGATTGGCTCATCGACATCGAAGACTTGGAACGGAGGGGTG
>CAYYSC010000589.1:0-2063 GCA_964474065.1 uncultured Rhodospirillales bacterium
CGGCGCCACCGTGGTAACTTCCGACCGGGAAATCCCGGCCGATGAGTTCTTTACGGGCATGTTCGAAACAGCGCTCGAGCCTGGTGAGATCATTCGGGAAGTGCGCTTCCCGAAGGCCAAGCGCGCGGCGTACGCAAAGTTTCCGAATCCGGCTTCCCGCTATGCGGTTGTGGGTGTATTCGTTGCTGAAGCGCCGGATGGCGTCCGGGTGGCGGTGACGGGGGCGGCGCCCAGTGTGTTCCGGCATGCTGAAATGGAACAGGCGCTTGCGGGCAATTTCTCCGTTGACGCAATTTCGGGCATGAAGGGCAATCCGGAGGAGATGAACAGCGACATCCATGCCTCCGCTGAATACCGGGCCCACTTGGTCGGCGTGATGGCGCGCCGTGCCGTCGCCTCTATCGCATGAAGCCGGAGATCGAATGGTTGTACCGGAATCGGTTGACGGCGTTGCCGAAATGCTGGCTGGCGGCAGTTATGTCGCCGATCGCTCGCTTTCCACGTCGTTATTCCTGGCGCTGAAACTCGGCCGACCTCTGTTCCTGGAAGGAGAAGCAGGGGTCGGCAAGACCGAGATCGCCAAGGTTCTGTCCGAACAACTCGGACGGCGGCTGATCCGGCTTCAATGCTATGAGGGGCTGGACGTTTCCAGCGCTGTATACGAGTGGAATTACGCCCGCCAGATGATCGAGATCCGGCTGGCAGAGGCCATGGGAGACGCGGACCGCAGCACGCTGTCCAGCGATATCTTCCGCAAGGAGTTCCTGATCGAGCGCCCTCTGCTCCAGGCAATGGAGGTCGGGATCGGCGGTGCGCCAGTGCTGCTGATCGATGAGTTGGACCGAACCGACGAGCCCTTTGAAGCCTATCTGCTCGAGGTGCTTTCGGATTTCCAGGTGACCATTCCCGAACTGGGCACCATCAAAGCCACTCGCCCCCCTATCGTCATCATCACCTCGAACCGGACGCGGGAGGTTCACGACGCCCTGAAGCGCCGATGCTTCTATCACTGGGTTGACTATCCAGATGCGAAGCGCGAAGCGGAGATCATCCGCCTCAAGGCACCCGGAGCGCCGGAAGAGTTGACCCGCCAGATCGTCGGGTTCATCCAGAAGGCCCGGGAGATGGACCTGTTCAAGCTGCCGGGCGTCGCCGAGAGCATCGACTGGACCAATGCGCTGATGCAGTTGAACGCGCTAGTGCTCGACCCGGCGGTGGTGAACGACACGCTCGGCGTGCTGCTGAAATACCAGGATGATATCCAGCGCCTGCAGGGCTCGGAGGCCGCCCGAATTCTGGCGGAAGTTAACCAGTCTCTTGCCATGGCCCGGGCAGAGGGGCGCTGACGCGTTCTGGGACGGCCCGCACCGAGCTCTATTTTCCTCTTCCAAGAGGAAAGGGTGCTGCAATTGACGGATTGCTGCTTGTTGAAACACGAATGGGATGGGCGCCGGGCCGATTCTGATCTTGGAAGCTTGCCGCAATGAACGATAGCGACAAAGCGACTGCCGGCCGCCTGCCGGAAAACATCATGCATTTCGTCCGGACGCTGCGGTCGGCGGGATTGCCGCTGGGTCCCGGCCAGACCTTGCGGGCGGTCGAGGCGGTACGGGCCGTTGATATCACCAACCGGGCTGATTTCTACTGGGCTCTCCGGGCCGCGATTATCAGCAGGCGTGACCAGATCGAGCTTTTCGACCAAGCTTTTCAGGTCTTTTGGCGCGATCCGGACCTGCTCAACCGCATGATCAACCTGATGCTGCCGACGCTGGCTGTGGATCAACTGCCGGATGAGGAGCAGGGCGAGCCGTTGCAACGGCGCCTGGCGGAGGCCTTGCTGCCGCAAGACCGGCTGCAGGAGCGGGAAGAGGAAGAGATCGAAATCGAGGCGGACATGACTTGGTCCGCACGCGAGCAGCTTCAGACCAAAGACTTCGAACAGATGAGCAGGGAGAAATTGGAACAGGCCAAGCGAGCCATGGCGCGGCTGGCCTTGCCTCTCGCCGAAGTCTCCACTCGCCGGTACCAGCCGTCGCGCCCGTCCCCGTCCCTCGGCTGCATCC
>CAYYSC010000590.1:0-2062 GCA_964474065.1 uncultured Rhodospirillales bacterium
CCGGATAGCCCAGTTCCAGCAGGCGGCAGGCGAGGGGGCCCAGGCGCGGGTCCGTATAGGCTTGGGTCGCGACCGCGCCGATGTTGGGCACCACGTAGGGCACCCGCCCGCCGACCCCCATCTCCGAAGTCGCGACCCCGATCCCGAGCCTACCGGTGCGCGGGCATCGGCCGATGGCGGTAAAGGTGTGGCGGTAGGTGCCGAGTTCGAAGCGGAAGGACGGGGAAACGATCGGCATGCTCATGCTCCAGACAGCGGAGATAAAGGATGGGCGAGGGGGGCGGCAAGCTAGCGGGTCCCCAACCCGTCACACAGGCCGTTCGCCCTTGATCGTGACGCGGTGGCCTTTGCGCTCTTCCGGCCAGTAGTCCCACATGGCGAAGTGCTGGGCGCAACGGTTGTCCCAGAACGCCATGTCATTCTGCTCCCACTTGAAGCGCACCTGAAAGCGCTCTTGCGCCATGTGCTTGATCAGGAATTCGAGCACGGCCTTGCTTTCGGCCTTCGCCAGTTCGTTGATCCGAGTGGTGAAAGCGCCATTCAGATAAAGCGCCTTCTTGCCCGTCAGCGGATGGGTGCGCACCACCGGATGCACGGCGGACGGATAGACCGTGCCCGCGTCGTCCACGCCGCGGTCGGCGTAGCGGCCGCGATAAATATGCTCGGACTCGTGCGTTGCGGTGAGCGCGTTGAGGAAGTCCTTCATGTCGTCCGAAAGTGCGTCATAAGCCGCATACATGCTGGCAAAGAGCGTGTCGCCGCCGCAGCTCGGCAGTTGATGGAGCTGCAGCATGGTGCCGAGCGGCGGGTGCTCGTCGCAACTCACGTCCGAGTGCCAGGAATTGCCGTTGGCGATCTTCGAGTCCTTGTGCGTGTGGATCACGAAGATTTCCGGGTACTCCGGATGTGTCGGCGCGGCCGGATGGACATGAAGGTCGCCGAAGCGGCGCGCGAATTGGATCTGCTGCGCTGGCGGGACAGGTTGCTGTTCCTTGAAGAAGACGACGCAGTGCTCCGCAAAAGCACGGTGGATCTCGTCAAACTGCTGGTTGGAGACCTCCTTAGTGAGATCCACGCCGCGAATTTCCGCGCCGATCGTCGGGTTCAGCGGCTTTACGTGAATGGTTTCGTAGCTCATGATCCGGTCCTCCCGCCTTCGATCAAAATGGCCGGTCGCCAGCGACGGTCACGCGATTACCGCTACGTACCTGCGGATAGTAATCCCACATGGCCAAGTGCTGAACGGCCCGGTTATCCCAGAAGGCAATCGAGTTCTTCTCCCAAGAGAAACGGCAGATGAATTCCGGCCGCCGGTTGTGCTCATAGAGGAATTCCAGAATGGCTTTGCTCTCGTCTTCCGGAATGCCGATGATCGATTGCGTGAATACTGGGTTGACGAAAATGCCCTTCTTGCCCGTGACCGGATGCGTGCGGATCACCGGATGGTCGGCGTGCGGATACTGTTTCGCGTCGTCCTTTCCGTCGATGCGGGCCCGGCGGTTGTAGTTGGGGGTGCCGTCGTGGCGGGCTTTGAGACCGCCTAAGAATTTTTTCATCGGCTCGCTAAGCGCCTCGTAGGCAGCATGCGAACTCGCGAACAAGGTGTCGCCGCCGGAAGGGGGCACCGTGTGCAGGTGCAAGATCGAGCCCATCGGGGGCTCCGGATCGCAGGAAACGTCTGAATGCCAGCGATGGCCAGCGACCTGCTTGGAATTCTCGTCCGCATGAATACGGAGAATTTCCGGATGCCCCTCCGGCCCAGGCGCTGATGGATGAATATGCAGCTTGCCGAAGCGCCGCCCGAAATCCTTATGTTGCTCCAGAGTGATTTCCTGATCGCGAAAGAAAACCACCTGATGCTCCATCAGTGCATCGTGGATTTCCTGGAACTGCTGGTTGCCGAGCGGTTCCGACAGTCTCACACCGTGGATCTCGGCGCCGACCGTGGGCGTTATAGGGCGGACCTCGATGGTCTCATACGACATAGGGTTTTCCTCCATTAGAGGGAGCACGCGAAAGCGCGGGGCCAGATTGGGAAGTATTACAGCACCCAATGCGCGTG
>CAYYSC010000591.1:0-2039 GCA_964474065.1 uncultured Rhodospirillales bacterium
CCTACGCGGCCGCGAGCGCGGGCGTACCCGCTGCGATCTTCGTGCCGGAGAGCACGCCACGGGCGAAAGTCGAGAAGCTGCGCCAGTGGGGCGCAGAGGTGATGGTGACCGGCGCGGTTTGGGACGAGTCGCAAGAGGCGGCCCTGTCGGTCCAGCGTGAACGGAATCTGACCTACGTCCATCCGTTTGCCGACCCGGAAGTGATTGCCGGGCAGGGGACGCTCGCCCTCGAAATTCTATCGCAAGTGCCCGACGCCGATACGCTGGTGGTCGCCATCGGAGGGGGTGGGCTGATGGCGGGCGTCGCGACCGCAGCGAAGGCCGTGCGGCCCGGCATCAAGATTATCGGCGTGGAACCGCAGGGCGCGCCGACGCTCTATCGCAGCCTGCAGGCAGGCGAACTCGTGGCCCTGGACCGGATCGAAACCGTCTCCGGCTCGCTGGCGCCCCGGCGCTCCATGCCGATCAATCTGGAACTGATCGCGGCCCACGTCGACCGGATGGTGCTGGTCTCCGACGAGGAAATGCGGCAGGCCGCGCGATGGCTCTGGTTCGAGACCGGGGTTGCGGCCGAACTGGCGGGAGCGGCATCCGTTGCCGCGCTGATGACCGGCCGCCACCAGCCGTTCGAAGGCGAGACAGTGGTGGCAATTGTTTGCGGCGCGGGCACCGGCGGATTGGAGCCGTACTAACCGGCCCCCCCGCTATTTCCGGCGGATCAGGGTGCCGGCCCCGCGTTCGGTGAAAATCTCCAGCAGCAAGGCGTGGGGGATGCGGCCATCCAGGATAATGGCGCCTGCGACTCCGTCCCTGACGGCGTCCAGGCAAGTTGAAACCTTGGGAATCATGCCACCCGAGATCGTACCATCGGCAACCAGCCGTTCGGCGGTTCCCCGGTCCATTTCGGGAATGAGCGTCCCTTCCTTGTCCAGCACGCCCGCCACGTCCGTCAGCAGGAAGAAGCGCGCGGCATTCACCGCGCCGGCAACCGCGCCGGCGGCGGTATCGGCATTGATATTGTAGGTCTCGCCGTCCTCTCCGATGCCGATTGGCGCGATCACCGGGATCAGGTCCGTCGATGCCAGCGTATTCAGCAGGTCCGCATCCACCTTCACCGGCTCTCCGACAAACCCGAGGTCGAGCACTTCCTCAATGGCGGAATCAGGGTCTTTCTTGGTGCGAGTCAAACGGCGGGCCTTGATCAGATCGCCGTCCTTGCCGCTCAGGCCGATGGCCCGGCCACCGGCCCGGTTAATGGCGCTGACAATGGACTTGTTGATCGAACCGGCCAGGACCATTTCGACGACTTCGACCGTGGCCGCGTCCGTCACCCGAAGACCGTCGACGAAAGAGCTTTGGATCTGCAGCCGCTCCAATAACTTGGCGATTTGCGGACCCCCGCCGTGCACAACGATCGGGTTGATACCGACCTGCTTCAGCAGGACAACGTCCCGCGCAAACAGGTTGGAAAGTTTCGGGTCGCCCATGACATGACCACCGTATTTCACCACAAAAGTGGCGCCCGCATAGCGGCGCATGAAGGGCAGTGCCTCGGAAAGCAGGCGTGGCGCAACCGCCAATTCGGATTCCGTAATCGCCATGGGTTATTCCTCCGTCGATATAGGGCGGGGCAGCGCCAGCCCGGCCAGAAACGACCGGAGCAGGGGAATGCCGTCGCCCGATTGGGCACTGGTTGCAACTGCCGCAGGATAGCAAGTCGTGTAACGGCTGCACTCGTCCAGTGTAGTGGCGCGCATCCGGTCCAATTCCGCCTTCGATAGCTTATCGCACTTCGTCAGCACGACCTGAAAGCTGACGGCAGAGCGGTCCATCAGGCCCATCAGGTCGTGGTCGGCGTCTTTTGTGCCGTGGCGCCCGTCGATGAGCAGGAACAGGCGCGCCAGAACGGTCCGCTGTTGCAGATAGGTTCGGGCAAGCGCTGTCCAGCCGGCGATCTGGGTTTTGGGCGCCTTGGCGTAGCCGTAGCCGGGCATGTCCACCAGCGTCAGGCGCCCGCCCAAATTGAAGAAATTCAGCTC
>CAYYSC010000592.1:0-2038 GCA_964474065.1 uncultured Rhodospirillales bacterium
GACTGATTACGCGCCGCCCATCAATGCGGCCTTCTCATTCCTGAACAGCGAGCCAGCCGGCGAAGAGAACTTCGTGTTCTTCGCTTCCGACGGCCAGCCGAATTTCGGCACGAACTTCGGCAACATTGGGGGTCTCCAGGCAATTGCTGATGTCCAAGCCTTCGGCTTTGGCAGTGGCGTCACCAGCGGTTCTGCGATCAATGCCCTCAATACGGTGGATAGCGACAACGCCGTGATTCTCCCGGGTGCAAGCGATTTGGCAAATGCGTTTGCTACATCGCCGTTATTTGCAGCCGACCTCGTAGACTTCTCACTGAAAGTCGAAGGCTTCGAGATTGCGAACAAAGGCAACCTGGTTCCGCTTGGCACAGGCAACTTCGATTTCGATGATACCCTGACCTCGTTGCTCAACGGTCTTGGGGATAGCACCACGGTTGAGGCAACAGCGACTTTCGACACTGACAATGATGGTTCTGCAGATGAGACCTTGGTCGCGCAGACCATCATCAACGGTACCGACGGCTCGGACATCATCTTCGCTTAAGGGCCAGCGCCCCAAAACCAGAGGGCGCCGGAGCATTCCGGCGCCCTTTTTTGATTCTGCGGCCGCCGGGATGGCTCACGCCACCTTGAAGCCCTCGTAGTCGTTGGCGACGACCTGCTCGCACTTGGCGATGTACGCGGGGAGGCCGCCGATATAGGGCATGAACACCGTCGGCTTGCCGGGAATGTTGGCGCCGACGTACCAGCTCTTCACCTTGGCGCGCAGGCTCTTGTTGGCCACCTCGTTGACGTGATCGACCCAGGCGTCCTCCGCCTGCTGCTCCGCTTCGATGCGGTGCTTGCCATGCTCGCGCACATACCGAATCGCGTCCGTGATCCACTCCACATGCTGCTCGATGGAGGGCAGCATGTTGGTCAGGACGGAGGGGCTGCCCGGCCCCGTCACCATGAACATGTTGGGGAAGCCGGCTACCGTCAGGCCCAGATAGGTGCGCGGCCCCGCTTCCCACTTTTCCTTCAGTTCCAGGCCGTTCGCGCCGCGGATGTCGATCCGCATGTAGCTGCCGGTCATGGCGTCGAAGCCGGTGGCGTAGACGATGCTGTCCACCTCATACACCTTGCCGTCCTGCTGCACCCCGTTCGCGACGATCTTCTCGACCGGCTTTTCGCTCACGTCCACCAGATGGACGTGCGGCAGGTTGAAGGTGGCGTAGTAATCGGTATCCACGCAGAGCCGCTTGCCGCCGATGATGTTCTTCGGGGAAAGCTTTTCCGCCGTCTCTGGGTCCTTCACGATCTCGCGGATCTTCTCGCGCACGAAGTCCGCCGCATATTGGTTGGCGCGCTCGTCCAGCATGGTGTCGGTGAAGCCGCCGAGGAAGGCCAGGCCGCCGCGCTGCCAGCGTTCCTCCAATTCGCGGCGGATCTCTTCTTCCGGTGTTTCCACGGCCTTGCGGTTGCCGTAATCCCAGAGCACGCCGGACAGGATTGTTTTCGCCTCCGCCCGGATCTTCGGGTAGTTCTCCTTCACGTGCCGCACGTACTCCGGGTCCTGCGGCCGATTGTGCGCCGGGATCGAGAAGTTCGGCGTGCGCTGGAAGACGGTCAGTTCCTCGGCCTGTTGCGCGATGATCGGAATGGACTGGATCGCGCTGGAGCCGGTACCGATCACGGCAACGCGCTGGCCGGTGAAGTCCACGCCCTCGTGCGGCCATTGGCCGGTGTGGTAGCTGTTGCCCTGGAAGTCGTCGATGCCCTCGATCTTCGGCATGTTGAACGAGGAGAGGCAGCCGACCGCCAGCACCAGAAACGGCGCGCGCGTCTGCCGGCCGTCGTCCGTGGTCACCAGCCAGTCCTCGGCGTCGTCGTCGAAGTGGGCGGCGGTCACCTTGGTGTCGAACTGGATGTCCCGGCGCAAGTCATGCCGCTCCGCCACGTGGCGGGCGTAGTTCAGGATTTCCGGCTGCGGGGCGTAGCGCTCCGTCCACTCCCATTCCTGCTCCAGTTCCGGGTCGAACTGATACGAGTACTGCAT
>CAYYSC010000593.1:0-1995 GCA_964474065.1 uncultured Rhodospirillales bacterium
AAGTGGTCGTGGTGGTTGAGGCAGCCCAGCGTTCCGGTTCGCTGATCACCGCCCGGTACGCGCTGGAGGAGGGCCGGGAACTGTGCGCCGTGCCCGGTTCGCCGCAAGATCCGCGCGCATCGGGTCCGAACCAGTTGTTGCGGGCCGGGGCTCACTTCGTGGAGAGCGCCGGCGATATTTTGGCGGTCCTGCCACCGCCGATGGTCGTTGCCCGGGAGCCGCGGCCGCTATTGGCGTTCGCCGACAGGCTGCCGAAACGCCCTGCAGAAGACGCCGACGGACCGATTGATGAGGAGGAAACATCGTCCTCGCGGCTCCTCGCGGCACTCGGCAGCACGCCGGTGACCGTTGACGAACTCTGCCGCCGGTGTCACTTGTCGAGCATAGAGGTGGCGCGTCTCCTCGCAGAGTTTGAGTTGGATGGCCGGTTACAACGGCATCCAGGGCAATACGTTTCTTTGCGATAAAAGGGCGGCGCGAGCGATCACAGGTGAAGCGTGAAAATCGTCGTCGTCGAATCGCCGGCCAAGGCGAAGACAATCAACAAATATCTGGGCGATGAGTACAAGGTGCTTGCGTCTTATGGGCATGTGCGTGACTTGCCCCCGAAGGACGGCTCCGTCCGCCCCGAAGAAACTTTCGCGATGGATTGGGATGTCGATCCCGACGGTGACAAGCGGATTAAGGAAATCGCCCAGGCGCTGAAGAGCGCCGACGGCTTGGTGCTAGCGACCGACCCCGACCGGGAGGGCGAGGCGATTTCCTGGCACGTGAAGGAAGAACTGGCCCGCCGGCGCGCGCTCGGCTCCAAGGGTGTGGAGCGGGTGGTGTTCCATGAAATCACCAAGTCCGCCGTTCTGGATGCGATTGCCCATCCCCGCGACCTGAATCAGGAAATGGTCGAGGCCTATCTGGCCCGCCGCGCCCTGGATTATCTGGTGGGCTTCACACTCTCGCCGATTCTCTGGCGGAAGCTGCCCGGCTCCCGTTCCGCCGGCCGCGTGCAGTCGGTGGCGCTGCGCCTGATCTGCGAGCGGGAAGGCGCGATCGAGAAATTTGTCCCGCAAGAATACTGGTCGATCGAGGCCGCTTGCCGGACGATAGCCGGGAAGCCCTTCACCGCCCGACTGACCCATTGGAAAGGCGAAAAGCTGGACCGGCTGGCCATCGGCGATCAGGGCACGGCGGACCGCATCGTGAAGGGGCTGGAGGCTGCCAGCTTCAGCGTCGCGAAAGTCGAAAAGAAGCAAGTCCGGCGGAATCCGCCGCCGCCCTTTACCACTTCCACCCTTCAGCAGGAAGCAAGCCGCAAATTACGCTTCTCCGCCAGCCAGACCATGCGACTGGCCCAACGCCTGTACGAGGGCGTCGATCTGGGCGGGGAAACCGTTGGCCTGATCACCTATATGAGGACCGATAGCGTCAGTCTCTCGAACGATGCGCTGAACCAGGCGCGCGACGTGATCTCAACCCGTCACGGCCAGCCGTACCTGCCGGAAGCCCCGCGCCGCTTCAAGAATACCTCCAAGAACGCACAGGAAGCGCACGAAGCCATCCGCCCGACCGACCTCAGCCGGGATCCGGCCAGCGTGGCGGCGGTGCTCGATCCGCAGCAGCGGGCGCTCTATGAACTGATCTGGAAACGCACGCTGGCCAGTCAGATGGCCAATGCCGTGCTGGATCAGGTCACGGTCGACATCGCTACCGCGGACAAACAGGCGATGCTGCGGGCGGTCGGCACCACCATCAAATTCGACGGGTTTCTGACGCTGTATCAGGAAGACGTCGACGACCCGGCGGAAGACAAGGACGGCGAGGGCCGCCTGCTGCCGCCGATGGCGGAAGGCGAAGCCGTCGCCACCGACATCAAGGAGACGGCAGCCCGGAAGGGGGCGGAGTTCAAAGGCCCGCACCCACAGCCGCCGGCCGAGCACCGCGTGCCGCAGTACGCCGAGTTGGGGCCCGGCGATGAACTCGGCACGTGGGAGTACTCCG
>CAYYSC010000594.1:0-947 GCA_964474065.1 uncultured Rhodospirillales bacterium
CGGTGTGCCGCGCCGGACGAAACGATCACGATGGCGCCGCTGCCACCGTCGATCATGCCCGGAAGCGCCGCCCGCGCCATGTTGAAGGCGCCAGTCAGGTTGATCTGAATGTTCTGCGCCCACTGGGCCGGGTCCGCTTCCGCCAGACGTCCGATCGGCTCGATGACTCCGGCGTTGTTGATCAGGATCGACATGCCGCCGAATTTCTCCCGCGTCGCCGCCACAGCCGCTTCCGCTTGGCTGTAATCAGCCACGTTACAGGCCACGCCCGCCGCGCCGCCGCCAAGTTCGGCGACAGCCTCATCCACGGCGGAGCGCGCGGTGATCATGACGTTTGCGCCGGCCGCGATCAGTTCCTTTGCGACCGCAAGGCCAATGCCCCGCGTACCGCCCGTGACCAGCGCTGTCTGCCCCTTCAAGTCCATGGTATATTTTGCTCCCTGCTTTGGCTGTTTCCACTCCGGAAGGCTCACTCATATTCCGTTGGGCGGAACTGGAACAACTCCGGATCGATCTCCCCGCCGGTTTCCTGGGCGGTGAGGCTTAATCTTACTTGATTGCCGGCCTGATCGGTCATGCGCCAGCCGACCAGCTGGATTGGGTCGTGCCGGAAGATCAGCGTGATGGCACCCTGGTCCTCGCGTCCGGTTTGCCGGGCGGTGATGGAAATGTAGGCGCCCTCGCGGCTGACGTTCTCAACCGTGATTTCATTGCCGATTTGCACTTGTTCGGACAGCAGGAACCAGGCAGGCGTGTCGTCCTGATCCAGATAGTGCGTCTCATTCAATTCCTTGTCGTAGTGAACCAGGAAGGAGCCGCGGGCCACGATCAGGATGGGGTTGGGCGGATCGTATTCGAACCGCAGCCGGTGCGGCCGGTGCAGCCAGAATTCGCCAGAGGCGATATTTCCGTTGTTGTCGACCTGCTGGAACGTCGCTTCCATGGTC
>CAYYSC010000594.1:957-1977 GCA_964474065.1 uncultured Rhodospirillales bacterium
CCGCTTCTTCCGCTGCGGTTAACGCTGCTGCTGGCCCCGCCAGGCCCAACAACAGCAACACCGCCAAAACATAACGCACGGCTGATACTCCTGCCGCTCCCGTAAACTCGGACCCACAGATAGGGGCGGTCAGTGGGGCTCACCAGAGGCAGGCACCAGCACTTCGCGCTTGCCCACATGGTTGGCGGAGCTGATTACCCGCTCCGCTTCCATGCGGTCGATCAGCGAGGCGGCGCGGTTGTAACCGATTTTCAGATGGCGCTGCAGGAAGCTGGTCGACGCCTTGCGTTCCCGCAACACGATGTTGACGGCTTGGTCGTAGAGGTCGTCGCCGCTCTCGCCGCCGAAGCCGGGAATGCCTGCAGCGATGTCCTCGTCTTCGGTCACGCTATCGACGTAGTCGGGCTCGCCCATGTCGCGCAGGTAGTCGGTCACCGCCGATACTTCCTCGTCAGAGACAA
This sequence comes from uncultured Rhodospirillales bacterium, assembly GCA_964474065.1. Taxonomy (GTDB): domain Bacteria; phylum Pseudomonadota; class Alphaproteobacteria; order Bin95; family Bin95; genus JACKII01. Next base: position 1,419 of record CAYYSC010000594.1, read on the forward strand.
AGGGGCCGTGCGCGCGCTGGATGCGGCCGCCGCCCGCCATATAGAGCATATCGCCTTGGCCGAGAAGTTGCTCGGCGCCGCCTTCGCCCAGGATCGTGCGGCTGTCTATCTTGCTCGTGACCTGGAAAGAAACGCGGGTTGGGAAGTTCGCCTTGATGGTGCCGGTGATCACGTCGACCGAGGGCCGCTGCGTTGCCATGATCAGATGAATTCCCGCAGCGCGCGCCATCTGCGCCAGCCGCTGGATGGCGGCTTCGATGTCCTTGCCCGCCACCAGCATCAGGTCGGCCATCTCGTCGACGATAACGACGATGTAGGGCAGCGGGCGCATGTCGAGGTGTTGTTCTTCGATCACCGGGTGCCCGGTATCGGGGTCGAAGCCGGTCTGCACTCGCCGTACCATCGGCTCGCCACGCTTCAGCGCCTCCGCGATTTTCTCGTTGTAGCCTTTGATATTACGCACGCCGAGCGTCGACATGGCGCGGTAGCGGTTCTCCATCTCCCGCACCGCCCATTTCAGCGCCACCACCGCCTTCCGCGGATCGGTGACAACGGGGGT
>CAYYSC010000595.1:0-1956 GCA_964474065.1 uncultured Rhodospirillales bacterium
GTCCGTCTGCAGGTACAACTCACCCAGATACTCGTTCGCGCCTTTGTGGTTAGGGTCGATGCCGAGGGCGCGGGTGTAGGCCTTTTCCGCCTTCTCGAACTGCCCAAGCTTGCGGTAGCTGTAGCCGAGGAGGTTGTAGCCCTCCGCATCTCCCGGCTCCGTTTGGATGTAGGAGATAAGCCCGCCAATCGCTTTCTGATAATCGCCCTGGCGGATCAGTTCCTGCACGTCCGTGAGTTTCACTGTTTCGGTCAGGCCTACGGCCTGCAGCCGAGCAGGGGCTGCCATGATCGTCAGGCCCGCTACCACGACCGTCAAAACCGCTTTTCGCATGAACGCCGGCTCCCCTCTCGATCCGCTGCAAACATGTGTTAAGGGTGAGATTAGCCGTCGCGCTTGCCCTGGCAATTCAATCCTCGGTCACGACGGCGTATTTACAGCCGGGCCGGTACCTTCATGTCCCCTTAGTCTTTGGGTTGCTTCGCTGGGCCAGCAGGCCTATTTCAGCCATTCCATTGGCTGGGTGCCTCTCTTTCCCCCGGATCCGGCCCAACAGACGGAACCTGATGACTTTTCCCGACACCGTCCACGCCATTCAGCACCGGTTGCGCGCCGTGTTTCCGGCGACGCCCCTGCAGCGCAACGCGTTCCTGTCGGAGCGCTACCAAGCAGATGTCTACCTGAAGCGCGAGGACCTGACGCCGGTCCGCAGCTACAAGATCCGCGGGGCGTTCACCCTGATCTCCTCGATCCTGCGCGGGGCGGAGGAAGGCTGGCTGGGGGGATCGAACACCGCATTCGTATGCGCCTCCGCCGGCAACCACGCCCAGGGTTTCGCCTATGCCTGCGCCCATTTCCGGACGCCGGGCACCGTGTTCATGCCGGTGACGACGCCGCAGCAGAAGATCGAGAAAACGCGGGTGTTCGGCCGGGAATACGTCACCATCCGACTGATCGGCGACACCTTCGACCAAGCCTACAACGCCGCCCGCGAATTCTGTGAAAACGAAACGGCGGTGATGGTGCCGCCTTTCGACCACCCGCGCATCATCGAGGGCCAGGCAACGGTCGGCGCCGAGATCCTGGACGCCCGCATCGGCCCGGTCGACATGATCCTGATGCCTGTCGGCGGCGGCGGGCTTTCGGCGGGGATCTCCGAATATTTCCGCTCCGAGTCGCCGGCCACGCGCCTGTTCTGCGTCGAGCCGGAGGGGGCGCCGAGCCTGAAGGACAATCTGGAGGCCGACGTGCGCCGCCCCCTGCCCTCCATCAACACCTTCGTGGACGGGGCTTCGGTTGCACTGATCGGCGAGTACAATTTCGAGTACCTGCGCCGCAACATCAGCGAGCCGGTGCAGCTCGTGCCGGAGGACCGGGTCTGCTCGACCCTGCTGGAGTTCCTGAACCACGAGGGGATCGTGCTGGAGCCCGCAGGCGCCCTCGCCGTCGATGCGTTAAAAAACTTCGAGCCCGCCGCCCTGAAGGGCAAGACGATCGTCTGCGTGGTCTCCGGCGGCAATTTCGACTTCGAACGTCTGCCGGAGGTGAAGGAGCGCTCCATGCGCTATGCCGGGCTGAAAAAGTATTTCATCCTGCGCCTGCCGCAGCGCCCCGGTGCCTTGCGCGAATTCCTCGACGTGCTCGGGCCCGAGGATGACATCGCACGGTTCGAGTACCTCAAGAAATCCTCGAAGAATTTCGGGTCGATCCTGCTCGGCATCGAGACCAGCGACCCCGCCAATTTCGACTTTCTGTTCGAACGCATGCTGGAACGCGGCTTCCAGATGAAGGACGTTACGGACGACGAAGTGCTGGCAGACTTCATTATTTAGGCTAGGGCTATCCAACACCATCAACGAACGCGTCAGAGGAAACCCGCCATGTCCCGTCTGTTCGGCAATCTCACGCAAATCGGTATTGTAGTGCGCGATATCGAGGCTGCGATGAAGCACTGGG
>CAYYSC010000596.1:0-1948 GCA_964474065.1 uncultured Rhodospirillales bacterium
GGACGAGGAATTGCTCCGCGAGTTGAAGATTCCGGAGGATTTTTGGAACTTCATCGCCGATAGCTGGGCGCGGCGGGAACCGCCACTCTATGGCCGCATGGATTTCGCCTATGATGGCTGCGGGCCGGCGAAGCTTTACGAGTACAACGCCGATACGCCCACCTCCCTATACGAGGCGGCCTTCTTCCAGTGGATTTGGCTCGAGCAGGCCAGAGCTTACGGTCGAGTGCCGCGGGATGCCGATCAGTACAACAACATCCAGGAGCTTTTGGTCCAGACATTCGAGTTCGCCGGCATTGCCGGCGTTTTGCATCTCACCTCGACGGCGGGACATGTCGAAGATCGGGGAACGGTCCACTATCTGGAGGACTGTGCGCGTCTAGCGGGACTGGAGACCGCCTACGTACCGCTTCAACAGATCGGGATGGACGCGCTGGGGCGTTTCACGGATGCGGACGACTATGTGATAGAGACACTATTCAAGCTTTATCCCTGGGAAGACGTGTTTGCGGACGAGTACGCTGCCCAACTCCCTGGGGCGGGCGTCCGGTGGCTGGAGCCACCCTGGAAGGCCATTCTGTCGAACAAGGGGCTACTGCCCTTGCTTTGGCGCTACTTCGAGGGACATCCCAATCTCCTACCTGCCTATTTCGAAGGAGACCCGGCCGCTGCCAAGTTGAGAGGCTGTGTACGGAAGCCGTTGTTCAGCCGCGAAGGCGCAAACGTGGAATGGTTGGGGCTGGACGGGGAACGTTTTGCCGTGCCCGGTCCCTACGGCGCCGAAGGCTGTGTAGTGCAGGCCCTGCACCCGCTGCCGCGGCTAGCAGGCAATTACGCTGTCCTGGGTTCGTGGGTGGTCGGCGGCCGGCCTGCCGGTCTCGGCGTGCGCGAGGATGCAACACCGGTGACGCGCGACACCTCCCGCTTCCTACCGCATGCGATTGTTGGCTAAAAAGGCCGGCACCGCGCGTTGGTGACCGCGGTGCCAGCTTTAGGGAAGGCGTCACTCGCTATTCGGCCGACTTGGGCTTGTAGCAGAAAGAATTATTGTACGATTCCCACCAGCCATTTTGATACCCGTCACGGTAATTGTTCTCCGCCGGCTTGAAACCGCCGCGGATAGTGCGGTCATACGCCCCCAGTTCCACCGTGAAGCCGCATTCGGGCGGAGGATTACCGGTTTCGGCGGTGTGCTCCGCGACGACGTCAAAGCGGCCGAGCGGAACGTCCGTCGCTGTGCCCGGGATCGTACCCTCGCCGCCAAGATCGGGCCGCGCCGCATCATAGTATCGGTAATCGCTACCCTCGCCCGGTCCGAGGTCGACATGGTCCCAACCGTGGAAGTCGCCGCCCGTCCAGCGCATGGTGTAGCGGCGGAAATGCTTGTCGCGAACCCGTCCCTTAATGAGAACGGCCGCTGCGGTTGCTTCGTCCACGGTGCATTGATCGGCAAGGATCGTCCCGCCCAGATCGTAAAAGTCCATCTGCACCGCTTGGTGTTCATCGGCGGCCGGAGGACGGACCGGCTTCGTATTATCCAATTGGACTTGGACGACCGAGCTGCTGACCTCCGTCGCGGGGTCGCCGATTTCCCGCATTGTCAGACGCAAGGCGTAGTGGCCGTCGCGGCCGCCTGTTCTCCAGACCGCAAAGGCATGGTCCGGATGACAGGATTTCGCCCGCCAATAGGTGGCCAGGCTGAACCAGCCATCACTGTCCGACGCATAGGGGTTCCAGGTTGAACCGAGACAGCCAAAGAAAAACGAGCGTTGCAGAAACTGCCAGCCCTTGGCAGCCGACCAAACGATCGGCGACCAACCGCCACCGCCGTCGATGTCGCGGAACTCGACGCGGTATTCGTACCGGTTCACATCAATGCAATCGGGCCGCGGCAGGTTTCCGCGAATACTGACGGTTTGCCCGAAGGGACGGTCATAGGGGGCTGCAG
>CAYYSC010000597.1:0-1921 GCA_964474065.1 uncultured Rhodospirillales bacterium
AATAGGCCAGCGGAAAGGCCACGAATAGCCCTCCACCGCCGAGGATCAGCCACGTCTCGTTGCCATCCCAAAAGGGAGCGACGGAATTCATCATCAAATCCCGCTCTTCCTCTTCCCGGAACAGTGGGAACAAGATGCCGACTCCGAGATCGAATCCGTCCGCAACCACATACATGCAGACGGCAACCCCAATCAGCGCGGTCCAGGCCATCGTCAGCCAGATATTGACGTCTTCCATCGCTCAATCTCCTGACGAAACAGCATCACGGCTGGCTTCGGTCGCCGCCGTGATCGGACGCTGCGCCCGGCCCTCCGAAGGCTCTGCGGCAGGGCCTGCAGGCCCCTTGTTGATGAGCCTGTTGATGTAGAGAATGCCCATCGAGAACACGGCCGTATAGATCACCACAAAGAGCGCCAGGCTGGTTGCCACAGAATTGAAGGTCACCGGTGAAACCGCATCCGCCGTGCGCAGAATGTCATGGGCTATCCACGGCTGCCGGCCGCTTTCTGTCGTAACCCAACCGGCAAGAATGGCAATGAAGCCCATCGGCCAGATATGCTGGACCGTTTTCATGAACCATGGTCGCTCGAACAGGCGGCGGCGCCACCAGAAATACCCGCCGATCGCACCGATCGCGATCATCAGGAGGCCCAACCCGACCATCAGGCGGAAAGCGAAGAACACCGGCACCACCGGCGGCCGGTCTTCGGGGGCAAATTGCTGAAGACCGGGAAAGAGACCATCCAGGCTATGGGTGATCATCAGGCTGGCCCCGTTCGGAATCGCAATTTCATACGCATTGCGCTCCTCTTCCTCCATCGGCCAACCGAACAGGACCAGATCGCCCGGCTTGGTACCATCCCAGTGGGCTTCCATCGCCGCAATCTTCGCCGGCTGATACTCGGCGGTATTCAGGCCGTGCAAGTCACCGATCACCAACTGCAGGGGCGCCAACAGGATGACCATGCCAAGGCCCATGCGCACCATGGTCCGCGCCTCGTCGCCGAACCGCCCGCCCACCAAATAACGCGCGCCAACCGCGAGCACGACCAGGGAGGTGGTCAGGTAAGCGGCGGTGAACATATGGAGGAAGCGGTAAGGGAAACTTGGGTTAAAGATGATCTCCCACCAGTTCACCGGGTAGGCGATGCCATCAATGATTTCGTGCCCTGCCGGCGTATGCATCCAGCTGTTCGCCGAGAGGATCCAGAATGCGGAAATCGCCGTTCCGATCGCCACGATAATGGCCGAAGCGACATGAAGGTTTGGGGAAACTCGGTTCCACCCAAACAACATAATGCCCAGGAACGAGGCTTCCAGGAAAAACGCGGTCAGCACCTCGTAACCGAACAACGGCCCAAGCACGTTGCCGACTACAACCGAGAACTCCGACCAGTTGGTGCCGATCTGATACGATAGGACGATTCCGGAGACGACACCCATCGCGAATGAAACGGCGAAAATCTTGGTCCAGAAGCGCGCCAGGCGGTGGAGGTAATCCCTGCCGGTCAGCCGCCACCGGACAAGCAAGGTCGCAATGAAAGCAGACAGACCAATCGTAAAGGCCGGGAAAATAATATGGAACGCAACCGTAAAGCCGAACTGGATGCGAGCAAGCAGAACAGCGTCAACGTCCATCTGCGCCTCCCCTTCGCTGGGCTACTCGGTACGTAGGCTTGCCAAACTATGCGAACGAGTCACGAAGGGTCGCACATACCTTCAAACGCCGCGTTCTTCCTGTCACTGAAGGAGGAAGGGTGCCTGCCGTTAATATTGTATTTCTACTTTCTTTTTGGTTGAAAGATTGGCAAAAAATATGATGAAAACGGGAATTGGAGAGACACGCCAGCATGGTGGGCAGCGGCAGGAAAGGCCTGGGCGGCCGGGTTATCGTACTCTCGGCACTCGGCCTTTGGATGG
>CAYYSC010000598.1:0-1917 GCA_964474065.1 uncultured Rhodospirillales bacterium
CGGCCGTGCGCGGGAAACGGTTCCAAGACGCTCCACCTGCCCGAACCGCTCACTCATCCCTTTGGAATCCGCCGTGCGGCTGAGCAGGATAGCCGGGCGTCCCGCCAGTTCGTCATGGCTGCTGACCAATTCGTAGTGGCCGTCGATCCGGCCGTCCGGGTTCCATTTCACCATGTCCCAAGGGTGGGGGCGGACGTAATACATCATCGACGCAGCAATCTTCCGGTCGCCCGCAAGCAGCACAGCATCGGGGTGGGCATCCAGCAGATTCCGGACCTCCGCCGCCATCTCCGTCCATCCCCGCTGCCGGTGCCAGGGATCAGTGCCGGTCAGCGGCGCAAGCGAGGCGCCATGAAGTACGGCTGCAGCCACGGCAAGGTGGAGCACCAACGAAACCTTCAGCCAACCCTCCAGCCGAATCCGAAGCAGCCAGCCCGTGACCAGCACGGTGGCGGAAATGTATGCGACAGCGGCCCAGTTCGCGTGCGCGCGCGAAATGAAGGACTGGACGATCATCAGCGCCAGGACCGGCAAGGCGAAAGCGGCAAGCAAGCGCCCGGCTTCCGTCAGCCGTCGCCACCGGACCAGCGCCCAAATGAAGGCGATCATCAGGACGGGGCCGAACACGCCGAACTGGGCGCCGACAAACTCAGCCATCTTGTGCGGCTTCAGGTTGGCGGCGGTCCAGTTTGCGTTGTCAGCCGTGTGACCGAAGCTGACAAAGTCGTTGGCGTAGTTCCACCATATGTTCGGCGCGAACAGCAGCACCGCCAGCAGCAATGCCGCCCAAAAGCCGCCGCGGCAAAACACCTGCCGATAGGAGGGAGCCATCAATGCCGTGGCGGCGAGGCCGTCCACAAGCTAACTCATCGCGTATTTGGCCAATAGGCCGTGCCCCAATGCCGCACCGAGGCCGATCCACCAAAGGCCGCCCTCCTGGGCGTATCGAACCCAGCAATAGAGCGCCGCCGACCAACACAGCAGCAGCGGCACATCAGTGGAGACAATCGTGGCCGAAACGCTGACACCCGGAAGCAGCACCAGCATGGCCGCAGTCCACTGCGCGGCATGGGCGCTATAGAGACGGTACGCTATCCCGCCCCCGAACGCCGCCGTTACCCCGTAACAGAGGGGCGAAAGCGCGCGGATACCGAATTCGCTATCGCCGAACAGCGCCGTGGAGCCCGCGATCAGCCAAGCGAGCAGCGGAGGCTTGGAAAAGTAGCCGAAATCGGGATCCTGCGCCCAATACCAGTACTGCGCCTCGTCGAAGAACAGATCGATATCGCTGACCCACAGCGCATAGAGCCGCCAAGCCGTAACGGCGAGCACCAGCAGCCCGCCCCAGCCGAGCCAGCCGCTTTCCGCTGCTGCCAGCCGCCGCGAGCCACTGTGCGGCGTTCGCGATCCGCCCAGATCTTCTGCTCCAGCCAAGCAAAGCCACTCCCATATCGCCCTGGCGGCCATATCGGCCGTCGACATACGTGCGCACAATATGGCTCAGCGGCCGTTCGTCAAAGCGGAACAGCCTCTTTCCCACCCCCTCCTCCTGCGGCCGATCAGTCGGAGAGATCCGTGGACGTTCTCCCTGAGCCGGCGCAATCCCATATGACCGGTTTTGTCCCGCCTGGCGGGGAACGATCGTTCCCGCTTAAATTCGAAAGCGTTTCGTCAGTGTCTGCAAATAAAGATCGATGGCGGCGGCAGCATGGTTGGGCCAGCATGTGCGGTCACAATGGCGCGACAACGGCCCGCCGAGCACAGCCTTACGCAGAAGGCAGCAAAAGGAGCATAAGCTCCACCCAAACGAAGGAGACATCATGACAGGCAAAGCCATCTGCCTATTCTGCGGCTCAAGAGCAGGCGAAAGCGAAGGCTATCGCGCGTTGGCGGAGTCCGTAGGCAGGGCCATTGGCG
>CAYYSC010000599.1:0-1878 GCA_964474065.1 uncultured Rhodospirillales bacterium
CTCCGGTGTCAGGGCTTTCGCGGCAGCATACCCAATTGGCGGGAAGGGAGGAGCGCTCTACAGTCGCGCCGTCCCAGAAGGAGGAACTCGCCCCATGACCATTATCCCGAACCACGCCAAAGACAAGATGCGCGCCGGCGAACTGGCGCTGGGCTTCGGCATCCGCAACGCCCGCAGCGTCGATATCGCCAAGATCGCCAAAGTCTGCGGCTACGACTGGCTTTTCATCGACCTCGAGCACAACACCATGACCATCGACATGGCGGTGAACATCTCGGTGGCCGCCCTCGACGCTGGCATCACGCCGATCCCGCGGGCGAGTGCGCACGAGCGGTTCCAGACCTCCCGACCGCTGGACGGTGGGGCACAGGGCATCGTCGTGCCGCATGTGGACACGGTTGAGGAAGCGAAGCGCGTCGCGGATCAGGCCCTGTTTCCGCCACTCGGTCACCGCTCGGTTTCCGGCACCCAGCCGGTGCTGGGTTATGAGAGCATGCCGATCCTGGAGATGGCTCAGACCATCAACGAGAACCTGCTGGTTACGGTGATGCTGGAGACGCCGACAGCCATCGCGAACGCCGACGCCATCGCCGCGGTGGAAGGCATCGATTGTCTGTTGATTGGCACCAACGACCTGTGCGCTGAGATGGGCATTCATGGCCAGTACGGCCACGAAGACGTCGCCGGGGCCTACGACACCGCTGCCGCGGCCTGCCGCAATAACGGCAAGTTTCTCGGCATGGGTGGCGTTTATGACGAGGAGTTGGCGACCAAGTATATCCGCAAGGGCGCGCAAATGATTCTGTCGGGCCAGGACCTCGGCTGGATGATGCAGGCGGCGAAGGCGCGCTCGAGCTTCCTGCGCTCCATCCAGCGCTAGCGCAGCACGGTCCGGCCCAACCGTTCCAGGATGGCGGCAAGCTCTTTATCCTCGACGGCTGCACAGGCCTGGGCCAAGGTCGTGAGCTTTTCCGGCGACGGAGCGGGGCCGTCTCTTTTGGGCCGGGACTTGCTCGCGGCGGGAGCCGCCACCGGCCCCTGCCGTAGCGCCAGCCGGGTGACGACTTCTGCGCCGAAGAACCGGTTCACCCGCTGCAGGATCAGCGGCTCCAGATGCTGCACCTCCGTCGCCCACCCGGGCGCGACGATCAGGCGGAGCGTGCCGGTATTGCCGCGGCGATCCAGGCGCTCCGGCCGGGTGCGGCCGGCCAGTTCCGGGCCGGCGATGCTGGACCACTCGGCCAGCAGGCGTGCGTCGCGGAAGCCCCGCTTCGCGGCGGGCTTGGCAAGCAGCGGTGCCAGCGCCGACGCGATCGGGCGTCCCATGGAGCCTGATAGGCGGGAGGAAAGAGGTGAAGGGCGCTTGGCCATGGGTCCTTGTCCATTGATGAATTACCGCTAGCTTAACGTCAGCATGCCCGCCGATCACCCGCCGTTTTCAGCCCTATCGATGAAAGATATCGCTGCTCTGCGGCAGGCGATCCTCGATTGGTACGATGCGCACCGGCGCGACCTGCCCTGGCGCACCCGGCACCACGAGGAGCCGGACCCGTACCGCGTGTGGCTCTCCGAGGTGATGTTGCAGCAGACGACGGTGGCGACCGTGCGCAGCCGTTATGCCCGCTTCCTGGAGCGCTGGCCGACCGTCAACGACTTGGCCGAAGCCTCCCTGGACGAGGTGCTGCACGAGTGGCAGGGCCTTGGCTATTACGCTCGTGCCCGCAACCTCCACAAATGCGCCCAGGCCGTGGCGGCGGCGCATGGCGGGGAATTTCCGGCATCGTTCGCCGCCTTGCGCGCGCTGCCCGGAGTTGGGGAATACACGGCCGCCGCTGTCGCCGCCATCGCCTTCGGCTTACCGGGCGCGCCGGTGGACGC
>CAYYSC010000600.1:0-1871 GCA_964474065.1 uncultured Rhodospirillales bacterium
ATTTAATCCGCTCGAAGGCCTCTGGGTCCGTGAGCGGGTTGCCCCATTCCGGCCATTCCGGCGGGGTCAACGGCAGGGTCTCGTCACACATGGTATTCAGCACGTCGACGAAGGGTACGTTCGCGACGATGGCGGCGAACTTCTCCGGGGCCCAATTGGCGGCAACGCCCATCAGCATGCCGCCCGCGCTGCCGCCTTCGGCCGCGACGGCATTGGCTTGCGCGATTCCCTGCGCCACCAGATGGTCTCGGGCGGTGATGAAATCGCGGAAGGTGTTAAGCTTGTGATCCCGCTTGCCGCCGGTGTACCAGCGATATCCTTTCTCCATGCCGCCACGAACATGAGCTTGGGCCCAGACAAATCCCCTGTCCACCAGGCTCAGCCGCACGACGCTGAAGCTCGACGGCAGGCTGATACCGTACGAGCCATAGCCGTAGAGCAGGGTCGGGGCCGGCAGCGTGGTGTCCTTCCGGTGGACCAGCGTTACCGGGATCAATTCTCCGTCCGGCGCGGGCGCCATCAGGCGGCGCGTGACGTAGTCGTCCGGGTTGTGGCCGGAAGGCACCTCCTGCCTCTTCCGGAGCACCCGCTCCCGCCTGACCATATCGTAGTCGTAGGTTTCGGCAGGCGTCGTCATGGACGAATAGACGAAGCGCAGCGTGGTGGTGTCGTACTCCAGCGAACCTGCGAGGCCGAGCGAGTACGCTTCCTCCTCCATGGCAATCGCATGCTCCTGGGCGCTCTCCCATTCCCGTACGATGATACGGGGCAGGCCGTCGATGCGCTCCAGCCGGGTCAGGTGGCGGGCATTAACGTGGACGCCCAGCACCAGACGCCCGGCCTCATGCGGTACAAAATCCTGCCAGTTCTTGCGGCCCGGCGCGGAAACGGGTGCTAGCACCAGCTTGTAGTCCTCCGCCCCGTCCGCGTTGGTGCGGATCACGAAGTTGTCGCCGTGATGCTCCAGGTCGTACTCGACATCGGGATCGCGGGGCGCGACCACGCGCGGCCTTTCCGTAGGAGCATCCGCCGGGATCACGTGCCACTCGCTGGTCTCGTGCGTGTGGGTGGTGATGGCGATGAAGGCGCGGCTTGCAGTGCGGCCGACGCCAACGAAGAAACCGGGATCCTTCTCCTCATAAACGCATACGTCGTCGGCCTGCGGCGTGCCGAGGCGGTGCCGCCAGACGCTGTAGGGACGCCAGTTGGCATCCCGCTTGGTGTAGAATAGGTGCAGGCCATCGTTGGCCCAGGTCATGCTGGGCGTCGCCTCCTCCAGCACGTCCTCAAGGTCCTCGCGGCTGGCTAGGTCGCGGAAGCGGACAGTGAACTGCTCGGAGCCGCTTGTGTCAGCTGCCCAGGCGAGCACGCGGTGGTCGTCGGTGTGCTGGAGCGAGCCGATGCGGAAATACGGCTTGCCCTTGCCCTCGGCGTCGCCGTCCAGCATCACATCCACCTGGGCCGGGTCATCCGCTGGGTGACGGCAGAATTGCGGATGTTGCCCGCCGGGTTGGAAGCGTTGGAAGTATGCCCACTCCCCGTCCCGCATGGGCACGGAGGCATCGTCCTCCTTCAGGCGGCCCCGCATCTCCTGAAAAAGCTCTTCCTGAAGCTCTTTCGTGTCGGCCAGAACAGTTTCGGTATAGGCGTTTTCGGCTTCCAGATATTCGCGAATTTCCGGGTCCAGCTTCGAAGGGTCCGCCATCACCTCCTGCCAATTGTCGGCGCGCAACCAAGCGTAGGGATCAGGGACCCTTTGTCCGTGGTGCTCGGTGAAAGCCTCGCAGGTTCGGGCAATGGGCGGCTGGGGCATTGGCGGAGCCTCCGGGTCGAAACGGAACGGATGCCCCGTGTCCTACCCCCGCTTTGTC
>CAYYSC010000601.1:0-1863 GCA_964474065.1 uncultured Rhodospirillales bacterium
GGCTGACAGGGTATCCAGAAACGACTGTGCCCAGATGTGCACGTCGCCTTTCCGGACTCGGCTCATCAACGCCTCGTGCCGTTCCTGCCGCCAAGGGAGGGGCATGGAGAGCGCCTCGTGCAGGGCGCGGGCGGTACCGTCAATGTCATAAGGGTTAACGATGAGTGCTTCGCGCAATTCTTCCGCTGCACCGGCAAAGCGGGAGAGGACGAGGATCCCGGGATCGGCCGGGTCCTGCGCCGCGATGTATTCCTTGGCGACCAGATTCATGCCGTCCCGCAACGGCGTCACCAGCCCGACCTTGGAACCGCGGAACAGGGCAGCGAGAATGCGCCGGTTCACGTTGCGGTGGATATAGCGCACCGGCGTCCAGTCGAACTCCGCGAACCGGCCGTTGATATGGCCGGACAATTGCTCGAGTTCGACGGTGATATCCGCATAGGCCTCCACCGTTTCCCGGCTCGGCGGCGCGATCTGCATCAGAGTGACAATGCGGTGATATTCCGGGTGGTTTTCCAGCAGGCGCTCGAATGCGCGCAGACGGTTGGGGATCCCTTTCGAGTAATCCAGCCGGTCCACCCCGATCACATGGCGCGCTGCTGTTGTGCGCCGGTCCAGGCGGCGGTGAACGCGTTCGGCTTCTTCTCCGTGTGCGAAGCTGACGAAATTGTCGACATCCAGACCGATAGGGAAGGCTTTCGTTACCAACGTGCGCCCAAAAGCGCGCAGCCGTCCGTCCGGAAGCAACTCCCCCTCGAAATCCTTCAGCACGCACTGCCGGAAGTTCTCGACGTCGCTTTCAGTCTGAAACCCTACGACGTCGTAGGCAAACAGCGCGCGCACGAGCGTGTCATAGCCGGGAATTGCCGCCAGCAGCTGCAAAGGGGGGAAAGGGATGTGCAGAAAAAATCCGATCGCAAGCGCCGGCCGCTTGGCGCGCAAGGCTTCTGCCAGCGGGATCAGATGATAGTCGTGCACCCACACCGTATCGTCCGCTTTCAGCATGGGTGACAGCGAGTCGGCGAAGCGTTCATTGACGTGGCGGTACGTCGTGATGAAGTTTGACTCGAAGGCCGCCAAATCCAGCCGGAAATGAAACACTGGCCAGAGCACCTGGTTCGAGAAACCCAGATAGTATGCGTCGTGCTCCCGCTGGGTCAGATCGATCGTCGCCACGGTGACATTGCCCACAGTATGCGTGTGAGGCGCGCCCGGACCCTCGTCGTCGTCCAGGACCGTGCCACTCCAACCGAACCAGATGCCCCCGGTCTTTCCCAGCGCTGCCCCGAGGGCAACGGCCAGACCGCCCGCGTTTCCCTGGTTTTCCAGGTTGGCCACTCGATTGGAAACGACAACCAGCCTGCTCATATCTACACCACACTATCCCAGGGGCGGCTTAGCCGCTGGGCCCCGTTGATCAGCCCGACCATGGAGTAGGTCTGAGGGAAATTCCCCCAAAGCTCTCCCGTATTTGGTGCCAAGTCTTCCGACAATAGCCCGAGCGAATTGCGATGGGCCAGCATTGACTCGAACAGGGCCCGGGCGCTTTCGTGCCGGCCGATGCGGGCAAGCGCGTCGATCCGCCAGAACGTGCAAATATTAAAGCCGGTTTCGGGCTTCCCGAAATCGTCTGGCGCTTCATAGCGGTAGGTCAGCACGCCGTCCGCCAGCACGTCCTCGATCCGGTCCACGGTCGAAATGAAGCGCGGATCATCCGGCGGGATGAAGCCGACTTCCGCCATCAGCAGCACGCTGGCATCGAGGTCGCGGCCACCGAAGCTCTCGACGAAGGCTTGACGTTCCTCGCTCCAGGCGGCGGCAAGGATTTTTGCCCGCACGGTTTCGGCCCTATCCTGCCAATAG
>CAYYSC010000602.1:0-1857 GCA_964474065.1 uncultured Rhodospirillales bacterium
CTGACCGACAGGGTATAGGTATTATTCTTGCTGAACGGACCGCCCACGCAGTGAAGGAGCTGGTCGCGCAAGGGATCCTGATAACTGAAGTCAACCGGAATTTTCTCATTTTTCTGATTATAGAGTTCTATCCGGTAGAGGGAATCGGTGACAACAGGTTCGCTGAATTGCAAAACAATCCGTTTCCTGTCCCGCGCCTCGGCCCGGTTCAGGGTCAGTAGGGCAACCTTGCCCACGTCTTCGCGCAGCAATTCTTGCGGGCCGCTATTCCGTAAAATCATTCGCTACTCCATGGACGCAGGCCAACGCCGGCTGCATCGTATTCGAGACAGTTCCGAGACCGAGCTCGGATTTCTGGGTTGAATAGCCGAATTCACCAAGATCGCGAGCCCTAAAATGACGGGAATATGACGAAACATGAAGCAGGCTAAGCTGTCCAAACCAAAGCCCTATCATGATACCGCTTTCTATTCCTCTGTTTTACAAGGGAAATTATTTTCCGATTGACACACAGCGCGCTGTTTTCCAGAAAACTGCTCCATGCGCATGCTTTCGATGTTCCCAAACGGAACGGTCCTGGCGGCGCCCCATGTTATTTAACAACGCTTGCGAGATCATGAAGACGTACTCGGCTAAATCCGCCGACGTAGAGCGTAAATGGTATGTGATCGATGCGGAAGGGATGGTCCTTGGCCGCCTAGCATCGACTGTGGCCATGCGCCTGCGCGGCAAGCACAAACCGCTTTACACACCCCATATCGACTGCGGCGATCACATTGTGATTGTGAATGCGGACAAGGTGGCGATTACCGGCAACAAGCGCCGGGACAAGCGTTTCTACTGGCATACGGGGTATCCGGGCGGCATCAAGGACCGGTCATGGGACCAGATCCTGAGCGGCAAACACCCGGAACGCCTGGTGCAAAAGGCCGTTGAGCGCATGCTGCCGAAAACGAAGCTTGGCCGCGACCTGATTCGCAAGCTGCATGTCTATGCCGGACCGGAGCATCCGCACGAAGCACAACAGCCGGAGCCGATCGATTTCGCGGCACAGAATAAGAAGAACGCGAGAGAATACTACTGATGGCAGACGAACGTACATCATTGTCAGATCTGAAGGACGCGCTGGACCGTTCCCAGCAGCCAGGCGCTGGGGAACCCGCCGGCGAACCCGTCCCCGCTTTTGGCGAGGAAGCTCTGCCGGAGCCGAAGATTGACGCCCAGGGGCGGGCCTATGGGACCGGCCGCCGGAAGGATGCCGTCGCGCGGGTCTGGATCAAACCTGGCGCCGGCCGTTTCACCGTCAACGGCCGCACCAGTGATGAATATTTCGCTCGACCCACCCATCGCCAGATCATCGTGCAGCCGTTCGAGGCATCGAACCGGCGCGACCAATTCGACGTCTTCTGCACCGTAAAGGGTGGCGGTCTATCCGGTCAGGCAGGCGCCGTGCGGCACGGTCTTTCCCGTGCGCTGGTGAACTTCGAGCCGAGCTTGCGCCCGCCGCTGAAGCAAGCTGGTTTTATGACCCGCGACAGCCGGACCGTCGAGCGCAAGAAGTACGGTAAGCCGAAAGCACGACGCAGCTTCCAGTTCTCCAAGCGGTAACCCGCCAGCCCTGAGGCTGGAATGTTCACGGGGTGCCGCTTGCGGCGCCCCGTTTTATTTTGGAGCCGGACGTGTAAGCTGCGCCCGTCCTCGTCTCTCGCTCATGAAGGAGTGTGTGCGATGCAGAAAGATATCAACGTCGCGATCCTTGGTGCCTCCGGCTACACGGGCGCTGAACTACTGCGCCTTTTGGCAGGGCACCGGCGCTTCCGCATCGCCGCACTCACCGCCGACCGGAATGCAGGCGAA
>CAYYSC010000603.1:0-1851 GCA_964474065.1 uncultured Rhodospirillales bacterium
GCCGACGGCCCCCGAGACTGCCTACTGTGCCTCATGCGAGCCTGGCGCGCGGCACCCAGGCGAGGCGCAGGACATTGGTGGCACCCGGCGTGCCGAAAGGGACCCCAGCGGTAATCACCAGCGGCTGGCCTTCCTTGGCAAGGCCCTGTTCCAGCGAGATGGAACAGGCTTTCTCGACCATCTCGGCGAAGCTTTCGATGTCTGGCGTCTCGACCGTGTGGACGCCCCATGCCAGCACCAGCCGGCGGGCTGTCCGCTTGTTGGCGGTCAGGCCGAGAATCGGCGCCATTGGGCGCTCCCGGCTGGCCCGGTAGGTGGTGGAGCCGCTGGTCGTATAGGTGACGATAGCTGCCGCCCGGATCGTTTCAGCCACATGGCGCGCGGCAGCGGTGATGGCGTCCGCGGCCGTCGTTTCCGGGCGCTCGTGTTGCGCCTCCATGACCTGCTGAAACACCGGGTCAGCCTCCACGCGGCGGATGATGCGATTCATGATCGCCACGGCCTCCTCCGGATAGTCGCCGGCGGCCGTCTCGGCCGACAGCATCACCGCGTCCGCACCGTCATAGACGGCAGAGGCTACATCCTGCGCCTCCGCACGGGTTGGGGCTGGCGCCTTGATCATGCTTTCCAGCATCTGCGTCGCCACGATCACCGGCTTGCCAAGCTCACGGCAGGCGCGGACCAGCCGTTTCTGCTGAATCGGGACGTCTTCCGGCGGCATCTCGACGCCAAGATCGCCACGCGCGACCATGCAGGCATCGGACAGTTCCACCAGTTCGTGCAGGCGGGCGATGGCGGACGGTTTCTCGAATTTGGTGAGCACCGCGGCCCGGCCGGCAATCAGGCGGCGGGCTTCCGCCAAGTCATCCGGCCGCTGAACGAAGGACAGCGCAATCCAGTCCACGTTGTGGTCGAGCGCGAATTGCATGTCGCGGCGGTCCTTGTCCGTCAGCGGCGAGAGCCCCAAGACAACCCCCGGCACGTTCACGCCCTTGCGGTTCGATAGAGAGCCGCCGGTAATTACTTCGGTTAACGCGTAATCCTCCCCATGCTCCCGGACCCGCAGCCGGATTTTGCCGTCGTCGAGGAGGAGATCGGCGCCCGATTCCAAAGCCTCGAAGATCTCCCTATGGGGCAGGTTCACGCGGGTATGGTCGCCCGGCTCCGGATGCAGGTCGAAGCGGAAGGTATCCCCGGCATTCAGCTGGATGCGTCCTTTTGAAAAGGTGCCGACGCGCAATTTCGGGCCCTGCATGTCCGCCATGATGCCGACGGGTCGGCCCGCCTCTTCCTCAATAGCGCGTATCGTCTTGATTCGCTCGGCATGATCGGCGTGTTCGCCGTGGCTGAAATTTAAGCGAAATACGTCGACGCCGGCGGTGAACAGACGGCCGATGATCTCCGGCGAACTGCTGGCCGGCCCCAGGGTTGCAACGATCTTGGCATGGCGGCCACGATGCATGGCTCGAACAACCCTCCTGAGCGGGGTTAGGAATGGGGTAGGACGAGGATGGCCCGAAAATCATTGACATTCGTCAGCGTCGGGCCAGTCACGATCAAGTCACCCAGCGCCGAAAACAACCCATAAGCGTCATTATTGTACAGCATTGTTGCGGGATCGTTACCGAGATTCCGGGCCCGCGCCAAGCTATTAGGACCGACATAAGCCCCGGCATTGTCCTCGCTGCCGTCGATGCCGTCCGTGTCGCCTGCCAGCGCATGCACCTGCGGGTGACCGTTCAGCGCGATGGCGAGGCCGAGCAGGAACTCTGCATTCCGGCCGCCGCGTCCTTCGCCGCGGACCGTCACGGTGGTCTCCCCGCCCGAAAGGAGCAGCGCCGGCGCTGCCGC
>CAYYSC010000604.1:0-1836 GCA_964474065.1 uncultured Rhodospirillales bacterium
TTATCCGCTATCGAGAGGACGCGCATGGTTGACGCGGTCGCCCGCTTGAATTCTTCGATTGCGGTACGTTTTTCGGGCGTCGCCATCGGGCTCCGCACTCCTTCCGCTTAACGCTACGCTGCGGCGCGGGCGACCACGCTCTCCGGCAACTCCTCGCCGAAGCAGCGCTGATAATATTCAGCCACCAGACCGCGTTCCGACTCATCGCACTTGTTCAAGAAAGTCAGCCGGAAGGCAAAACCAAGATCGTTGAAGATCTGCGTGTTTTGGGCCCAGGTGATGACCGTACGCGGTGACATCACCGTGGAGATATCGCCCTTGATGAAGGCGTGCCGGGTCATTTCTGCCAGCGCTACCATCTGGGAGCAAAGTTTTTGGCCTTCTTCGCCCAGCAGTTCCGGGATCTTTGCGGAGACAATCCGCATTTCTTCCTCGGCTTCCAGATAATTCAGCGTGACCACGATGTTCCAGCGGTCCATCTGGCCCTGGTTGATCTGCTGGGTGCCATGGTACAGGCCCGTCGTATCGCCCAGGCCGACGGTGTTGGCCGTGGAGAATAGGCGGAAGCCTTGGTGCGGGCGGATGACACGGTTCTGGTCCAGCAGGGTCAGCTTGCCCTCGACCTCCAGCACGCGCTGAATGACGAACATCACATCCGGACGGCCGGCATCGTATTCGTCGAACACCAGGGCGGTAGGGTGCTGTAGCGCCCAGGGAAGCAGGCCTTCCCGGAACTCGGTCACCTGCTGGCCATCGCGCAGGACAATGGCGTCTTTGCCGACCAAATCGATACGGCTGATATGGCTGTCGAGATTGACGCGGATGCAGGGCCAGTTCAGGCGGGCCGCCACCTGCTCGATGTGCGTGGATTTACCAGTTCCGTGATAGCCCTGGATCATCACCCGACGGTTGTGGGCGAACCCCGCCAGAATGGCTAGCGTGGTCTGCGGATCGAAGTGGTATGTCTCGTCCAGATCCGGCACGTGTTCGCTGCCTTCGGAGAAGGCCGGCACGCTCATGTTCGATTCGATGCCGAAGACATCACGGACAGAGACTTGCGTATCCGGCATTCCGGTTGGCATGCCGGTCAAATCTTGCTCAACGCTCATTAGATGGATCCAACGATTCTAGTCTATTTCGTACACGTTCTTAGCAGAGTCATATACGCTTCCCGCAGTTGTTTGAAGCGCTCTTCTGCATTCGGCTGACCGGGGTTGAGATCCGGGTGGGCATCTTTGGCCAGATCCCGAAAACATCTTTTCAACGAGTCCTTTGTATAGGGAATGCGCAGCCCTAAAGTCGTCGCAGCGCACTTCTCAGCCGGACTAATAGGCATATGCGCCCGACCTCGTCCAGAATCACCCGTCCCGCCCGGGCTTGATGTCGCAGTGCTGCCGCGGCTGAACGGCCAAGTCGGGCGCTGCCAAACCGTGTCGCGCCGCCGTTGCCACTCGATTTCCTCGAACGACATGTTCGCGTAGTAGTTCCAGGCGCGATTGTACTCGCGCACATGCTCCAGGCAGAACCAACGCCGCTCCCGCAGCCGGTTGGGGCTGGCGGGCGCGGGAAAAGCTCCCTCCTCGACGCAGCCTTCCCACTCACACACGCGTTGCGCTTCGGCCGTCGATGACGATGCGTAACGGATCGAACCGGTCCTCTGTGCGTAACATCAATACCTAGAGACTAGGATCGCCGTAGCGCTCTAACAAGCCGTCAGTATGGCGCGGAAGGGTTCGTTTTGACGGCGTGGAAAGGAACCCCACGTCTTGGAATGGGACGGGGATATGGTAGCGGAGGAGGGACTTGAACCCCCGACACGCGGATTATGATTCCGCT
>CAYYSC010000605.1:0-1831 GCA_964474065.1 uncultured Rhodospirillales bacterium
CTCGAACCGTTCGCGGTTGTAGACAGGGTTGACGCCAGCCGCCAGCTGCTCCTGCCCGCCGCCGCGGACGATGCCGGAAACCAGGCGGCCTTTCGAGATCATGTCGATCATCGCCAGTTCTTCCGCCAGCCGCACCGGATTCTCCGCCAGGGGCAGCGGATTGCCTAGCATGACAATCTTCACCTTCTCGGTGATCGCGGCAAGGATGGCGGCGAAGATGTTCGCCTTGGCCTGCATACAGAACGGCGCGTTGTGGTGCTCGTTCAGCATGATGCCGTCGATGCCGACTTCTTCGGCCAGCTTGTACTGCTCAATGAACTCGTTGTAGAGACGGCTGCCTTCCTTCGGATCGAAATACTGGTTCGAGAACATGAGTGCCGTGGCGCCGAAGTCGCGACCGGCCTCCTCGGGATAGGCAGACATCGGCTGTTCGGTAAAATAAAGCAGATCCATCGCTTGTTACTCCTCGGCTTAGCCGTTGAGGAAGCCGCTCGCGAGGGCGGCGAGTTGGTCGGGTTTTTCCATGTCCACCGCGTGGCCGCTGCCCGCGACAATCTCTTTCTTCGCGTTTGGCAGCGATTCCATGTAGCGCTCGCACGAACTCCTCGGCACGACTTGGTCGTGCTCGCCCCAGACCACGAGGGTTTCGTTGGTCATCGATTGAAGCAGGTTCGGGAGGGTATGGCTGAACATGTAGGGCTTCCACGCGGTGCGGAAGCACATTTCCCGGGAGATATCAAAGTTCTCCAGCATGTCGCCGTCCGGCTCGCCGTAGATTTCCCGGAACTTGTCCTTGTCGTGGAAAAAGGCGCGGGCGTAATCGAGGTAGCCGTAGACGGCCATGTCCATGATGTACCCTTCAGTCGGTTGGACCCCCATGGCGCCGACCAGCACGAGTTTGCCGGTGTCGTTCATGGCCATGGTCGCCATTTCCGCGGCGATCCATCCACCGAAGCCGAGGCCGATCAGATGCGCCTTCTCGATGCCTTGGGCGTCCAGGTGCATCCGGTACATGGCGGCGATATCGCGGACCGAGCGCATCCATTCCGGCCGTTCGGTGTTCATGCCCCAGCCAGGATGGATCGGCAGGATGACCCGGTGCTGGGCGGCCATCGCCTCGTAAAAGGGCAGTCGTTCCAGGGTGCCGATATCGTGGTGCAGGATCACCACGGGCGCTCCGCTGCCCGCCTCCCGCACCCGCACGTTCGTGCCGGCGACCTTGTGGGTCGCCTCCTTCCATTCAACAGCCATCAGGTTTCCTCTTATGCTTTAGTTGAAAAGAAACGTCTCCCGCCTGCGTCAGGCTGTCAATACCGGGATTATTTGCGGGGCTGAAACGTTCGCTGAATACGGCAGCCAATCATCTGCCGTTAGAGGCCGCTGTTCATTGTCCCGTATTTGGTCCGGAAATCCTGCCGCTTCTCCGCAGTTGGGTTGACGATCCGCCCGTTTTTTCGCCAATTGACCACGCTACGGGCGTTGCATTCCCAGCCATGCGGCGATGCGGCGTCTTGTAGCCGACAGCATGGATGCACTCTGCTGCGCTGCACCATCATGACGATTTTGGAGTACGGAGACGTTGGCCGAGCACGCGCCACTGCCGTTTCAAGACATGATCCTGACCCTGCAGCGCTATTGGGGCGGGCACGGTTGTGCCTTAGTGCAGCCTTATGACATGTGCGTGGGTGCAGGCACCTTCCACCCGGCGACGACCTTGCGGGCGCTGGGGCCGGAGCCGTGGCGGGCGGCGTATGTCCAGCCCTCCCGCCGGCCCACCGACGGCCGGTACGGGGAGAATCCCAATCGGCTGCAACACTATTATCAGTTTCAG
>CAYYSC010000606.1:0-1816 GCA_964474065.1 uncultured Rhodospirillales bacterium
TTCGTTTAGACTGTACCGGCGGTGGCGCTTTCGATCACAAAGGCCTTGCCGGTCTCCGCATCGTATTTGAGACGGCGAACCTGATCCAGGTCCCTGCCGGTCACGCGCAGAAAGCGGGCCCCGTCCGGAAACGCGATGGAGTGGATTTCGCCAACCTCGTAGATGCCAACCTCGCCGGGCTTCAGGCGGTATTCGCGCACGGGCTCCACGGCGGCATCGCCGCCGCCCTCACCCCCGTCGGTGCGTTCCCAGACTGTCATGTCCGTATACTCTGTAACCTGCCCGTAGATCGCCCAACTGGAGCCGTGATCGTGCGGTGGCGACTGATGCGCCGTCGTATTGATATGGGCGAGCACGACAAATCCGGTCTCCGGATCCTCGTAAAGTCTGTGCCGGCCGGGTTCGGCACCGCCGGGGAAATGCTCAGCGACAAACGCATTGTTCGCGAGCAGTTTTTCCACCTGTCGCCGCACCTTTTCCCGGCCGGCCGGGCTGTTCTCGGCCTTCAGGGTGGCGCGGGCGTCGGTAATGAAGTCATTGAGGGAATAGGGCATGGCTCGGCTCCGTGTTGAAACGAAGAGCCCCGGAAGCACAACCGCGCTATCCGGGGTCCCCGCAAGGATCATGCTCCATCAGATGGAGACCCCGGATCGCCGCTTTGCATCCGTCCGGGGCATGTCGACCTATCGCAACTACGCCGGCGTGAAGCAGGGCACAGGGTGGCCGTCCGTGGCTTCCTTGAACACCAGCTTCACTTTCTGACCGATCTTCACGTCCTTGAAGTCGGTGTCGACAATGTTGCTCATCACCGTCACGCCTTCGGATAGCGTGACGTAGGCGAGGCAATAGGGCGGGTCGGCGCGCCACAGGGTGGAGTGGCTATAGATTACGCCCTCGCCGCTCGCCTCGACCCAGCCGATGTCGCTGGAGCCGGTCAGTGGCGAGTTCTTGCGCGGGTACCAGAACATCTCGCCATTGGAGTTGTCCTTGGGAATCAGGAATTTGCCTTCCTTGCAGGCGTCCCACCATTCCTGGGTTTCCGGGTTGACCGGCGGGGCGGGAATTTGACGTTCAGCCATTAGCCTTCGCGCTCCAGAATAATCGTTGCGGAACCATGGCGGGTGCCGAGCGAGCCGCCGGTACCATGGGCTAGGACGAGATCACAGTTCGGCACCTGGACCTTCGGGTGCGCTTCGCCGCGCGCCTGGCGCACCGCTTCGAGCACCTTGGTCAGGCCGCCGCGGTTGGCCGGGTGATTGTTGCAGAGACCGCCGCCGTCGGTGTTGAATGGCAGCTTGCCCTGTCCGGAAATCAGGTTTCCATCGCTGACGAAGGCGCCACCCTTGCCCTTCTCGCAGAAGCCGAGATCTTCGATCTGCTCCAGCACGGTGATGGTGAAGCTGTCATAGATTGAAGCGTACTTGATGTCTGAAGGCTTGACGCCCGCTTCCTCGAAGGCCATTGGGCCGGACCAGCGCGCGCCGGAGTAGGTCAGATCGACCTTGCCGCCCAGGACGTTCTTCGGCGATTCGCCGGCGCCCAGCAGCTTGATCTTCGGCCGGCTCAGGCTATTCATGATTTCGGGAGCCACGACAACGATCGCGCCGCCGCCATCAGTGATGACGCAGCAATCGAGACGGTGCAGCGGGTCGGCGATCATCGGCGAGTTCACGACCTCCTCGACCGTCACCACGTCGCGCAGCAGCGCGTGCTCGTTGTACTGGGCGTGGGTGGAGGCCGCGACCTTGATCCACGCGAGCTGCTCGCTCGTGGTGCCGTACTCGTACATGTGGCGCTGGGCGCACATGGCGTACAT
>CAYYSC010000607.1:0-1813 GCA_964474065.1 uncultured Rhodospirillales bacterium
TCTTGACGGCCAGGGAGCCGGATAAGTGGCCGGGATAAGGCGGAACCAACCGTCTGGATTAACGGACCACCCCTTGAGAGCGTCAACGAAAGGGAATCTTCCAATGGCGAAGCGCGCTGCAAAAACAATCCTGAAACGCCTTTCTGGCCACGAAATCATAGTCGTGGCGGTTGCCGGCAGTGTCCTCGTGTGGGGCGCTGTCCTCAACCTGCTCCTGATCGGCTGATTTCAAAAGGCCGCCGCTCCTCCTAGGCTTGCTTCGAAACGTTCGGTTTCTGCGTTGCGCTAGCCGGACGATTCCATTAGGAACCAAACACTATAATTGGCGCTCCGTTCGGACGCCGCCGATCCAAGAACAGGCGTAACCTGGGAGGGATTGCCCGTGAATGCGGTAGCTGATGCGCGTACGGCGCACAGGACCTTGCGCTGTGGTCGTCGGACCATGGGACGCCGCTGATGGCGATGCTGGACGTCGAAGGCGTGGTCGTCCGATTTGGCGGAATAGTTGCGCTCGATGGGGTATCGTTCCAGATCCCGGAGGGCCAGATCGTTGGCTTGATTGGGCCCAATGGAGCCGGCAAGACCACGTTGTTTAATTGCCTCTCACGACTGTACACCCCGAACGAGGGCGATATCCGGTTCGAGGGCAGATCCGTGCTGAAAATGTCGGCGGACAAGATTGCCGACGCCGGGATCGGGCGGACATTCCAAAACTTGGCATTGTTTCCGACCCTGTCGGTGCTCGACAATGTCATGATCGGAGGCCATTGCCGAACAAAAAGCGACTTTGTATCGAACGCCATCCGCTTGCCTTGGGTGCGGCGGGAAGAAGGCGAGCTGATGCAGCGCTGCATGGAGCTAATCGACTTCATGGAACTGACCGAGGTGGTCAAGACCCCGGTAGGATCCCTGCCGTTCCCGTACCAAAAGCGGGTCGAGATGGCCCGGGCGCTTGCCAGCCAACCGAAACTCCTGCTGCTGGACGAGCCGGCCGGCGGCCTCAACCATGAGGAACTGGACAACCTGATGCGCCAGATCCGCATGGTGCGCGATGATCGTGGCATCACAGTGTTGCTCGTCGAACATCATATGAGCCTGGTCATGCAGGTGTCGGACAACGTGGTGGCCATCGACTTCGGGCGGAAAATCGCGGACGGCACTCCAGCCGAGGTGCAGCGCGATCCGAAGGTGATCGAAGCCTATCTGGGGACCACGGACTGATGGCATTCATGGAAGTCAAAGGTCTGACCGCGTTCTACCGTCAGACGCAGGCTCTCTTCGGCATCGATTTTGAACTCGACGAAGGGTCCATCACCACCATTCTGGGTGCAAACGGGGCCGGGAAGACGACGACGCTGCGCTCGATATGCCGGATGGTGCGTACCGAAGGCGAAATCCGCTTTGCCGGCAACGATCTCACCGGCTTATCCACGGAACGGGTCGTGGCGCTTGGCATTGCGCACGTACCGGAAGGCCGCGGCACGTTTGTTCGCCAGTCGGTGGAGGAGAACCTCCAGTTGGGCGCCTACACCCGCAAGGATAAAGCCGAAATCCGCGAAGACATGGAACGGGTGTACGATTACTTCCCCCGTCTGCGCGAGCGCCAAAAGCAGCAGGCCGGAACGCTCTCGGGGGGAGAGCAGCAAATGCTGGCCATCGGGCGGGCGCTCATGCTGCGCCCGCGGCTGATGCTCCTGGACGAGCCGAGTTTCGGACTGGCGCCACTGATCGTCCAGGAAATCTACGAGATCATGCGGCGGATCCGGGAACAGGAAGGCACGTCGATGCTGCTGGTCGAGCAGAACGCGAACAT
>CAYYSC010000608.1:0-1810 GCA_964474065.1 uncultured Rhodospirillales bacterium
GGCCTGCTCCAATGCCGAGGCGAACAGCATGGTGGAGTCGAGACACGTCGCTATGCGGTTCTCCAGGACCTGACCCGGCAATCGGATTTTCTGCCCATCACGCTCGAAACTCGCGGGCGGCACGGCGTAGGTGATACCGAGGTTACAGATGGCGGTGTAGATGGCTGACGCCATTTCCCACACCCGTTGGCGGCTCAACGCCTTGTAGCCATCGATGCCGTCCGGCCTACCCGCTTTTCGCAGCAAGAGACTCGCGTCGCGCAGCACCCGATCCACTGCTGAATCGTTGGGCATGGAAAATGCCGCAAGCAACTCCGGCATATAGCCCGCACCGCCCCATTCGTTATAGGCCAACAGTTCGACGGGCTTCACATCTTCCGCCAGAACCAATCCGTCCTTTTCCACGGTAATGGTGACGGAGCCGCGCACTGCATCGGCCAGCTTTAGGAGAAACCCCCCATCAAGGTCAATATCCCGGTCCTTAGGAATTTGATCCATATTACCTTTGCAACTTGCGCGAAGGTTTGGCGGTGGACTGGTCTCCCGCACGAGGATGCAACTCGTAATTCCAGTCACCTTGAAAGTCATTACGATGTAACGAGAGCGCTGCCATTTCGAGTTTGCTGATCACGGCTCCAGTCGGGTAAATCCGCTTGTCGAGCTTGGCCTTTACGCGAAGCCCGGCTTCGGTTTTGGTGTTGCCGATCAGGTCGACGATGGTCTCGAAGCTGCACAGCCCCTTGCCGCGCCAGTTGCGCGTGATGTGACAGAACAACCGATGCTCGATCTTGTTCCACTTGCTGGTTCCGGGCGGGAAGTGGCTGACCCGGATCTTCAGCCTCGTCTGGTCAGCGAATTTCTGCAGTTCATGCTTCCACGCGCGCGAACGGTAACCGTTGCTGCCCCCGGCATCTGCAGTGATAAAGAGCTCTTGTGCATTGGGATAGGCGCCGCGACCCATCGCCTGCCACCAGCGGCGAATGGAAGCCACCGCGAACGCCGGGGTGTCATGGTCCCTGCCCACGTTTACCCACCCTTCGTTGCGCCCCATGTCGTAGATACCGTAGGGGATCGCCTTGCCTTCGGCGTCCTGCGGAAAATCATGGACCAGGGCGGTGTCCGGGGTCCCTTTGGGTTGCCATTCACGGCCCGCGTTCTTGAATTCGCCCACCAACTCCTTCTTCTTCGTGTCGACCGAAATCACCGGCTGGCCACGCTCCAGACAATCCTCAGCAGTGGCATTGATATGCTCGAACTGCGCGTTGCGCTGCGGATGCGACTGGCCTTCACGGCTCTTGCGCATCGATTGCAGGCTGTAACCCAACGCGTGCAGCAATCGCCCGACCGAGGTCGAACTGACTCGCCATCCTGCCTTGACCAGCACCGCGGTGAGCTGTGCGCGGCTCTTGCACGTCCAGCGCAACGGCGATTGCGGATCACCACGCGTGACCGGATCCACCAATGCTTCGAGCGCCGCCTTCAACCCCGGTTGCGAGCCATCCAGTCGCGGGCGTCCGGCGCCCGCGCGACGAATGCGCGCATCAGGAGCAACCCCCGATTCGATCTCGAGCCGCCCGGCCCGAACCGTCGGGCGCGACAGCCCGGTAGCCGCGGACACCAACGAGTCACCGCCGTATCCGATCGCGCGCGATTCCGCACCCGCCCAACGCCGCCGACTGCGCTCGTCCAGTACCGGCTCAACCGCCGCCCACTTCTCGACTATCGTCGCTTCAAGTTCAAGGTCGCGCGCCATGCATCTATGGGATCACACATACGACTTGTATGCAAAGCTAATTTTGGTCAGCGCCCT
>CAYYSC010000609.1:0-1810 GCA_964474065.1 uncultured Rhodospirillales bacterium
GACCGGTGACGGCATTCGTCGCCCCGGGGCCCGATGTGACCAGGACCACACCCACCTTGCCGGTCGACCGCGCATACCCTTCAGCGGCGTGCACGGCGCCGCCCTCCTGGCGAGCCAGGAAATGGCGGACCTGGTTCTGCTTGAAAACCTCGTCGTAGATCGGAAGCACAGCCCCGCCCGGGTACCCGAATACGGAATCGACACCTTGATCGGCCAAGGCGCGGACGATCATGGCGGCACCGGACATACGGTCTTGCGACATCGGAAATCCCTCAAATCCTATCGGGAGATGCGCTTCGCTACATGCGCCCCCTTGTTTGCGGCGCACCATACGCATGGAGACAGCCCGCGTCAACTCTCGCCGCGAATTTTCTTCAAGATTTGACAGATTAACCTTTCTGAAAATTGCGCGTCGAACCGCTCAGCGTTTCCTAAACGATTACGAAACCAGGTAAGCTGCCGTTTGGCGAAACGCCGGGTTGCTTGCTGGGCCGCATCCACTGCTTCGGCACGCTGCATTTTGCCCCGCAGGTAAGCAGCCAGTTCCGCCACGCCAAGGGCTTTCATCGCAGGAAGGGCCGGGTCCAGCCG
The DNA here is from genome assembly GCA_964474065.1 of uncultured Rhodospirillales bacterium. GTDB lineage: Bacteria > Pseudomonadota > Alphaproteobacteria > Bin95 > Bin95 > JACKII01. Next base: position 592 of record CAYYSC010000609.1, read on the forward strand.
CCGCGCCAGCAACGCTTCCACTTCCGCGAGGGCTCCCGCGGCCAGCATGGCTTCGAGGCGTTGGTTGCAGCGTTCATAGAGAACATCCCGCGGCGGGCTCAGCCAGAAAGCTTGCACCCGGAACGGTGGCCCAACCGGCGGATGTTGTTGCCACTCGCTTAAAGGCCGCCCCGTCGAACGCATGACTGCAAGCGCCCGCACCACCCGTTGCCGGTCCGTCGGTCCGATGCGTGCAGCACTCACGGGATCGGCGGCCATCAGTTCCTGGAAAAGTTTTGGCAGCCCGGCAAATTCGGCCCGTTCGACAAGATGGGAGATGACCTCCAGTGGCACCTCAGGCATCGGGCTAAGACCATGCGTCAGCGTCTCGATGTAAAAGCCGGTCCCCCCGGTCACGATTGGTCTGCGACCCGTCTGATAGGCTGTCTCGATCGCCGCCAATGCCTGTTCCCGCCATATTCCGGCGGAATGACGCTCGGCGGCGTCAATCTGACCATAAAGCCTATGCGGGACGGCCGCCTCCTCTTCCGGCGAGGGCCGGGCGGTCAGTACGCGCAAATCCCGGTAGACCTGCATCGAATCCGCGTTGATCACCTCGCCCGACAGTTCCTGGGCCAGGGACAACGCCAGGGCGGACTTGCCGGACGCCGTCGGCCCGGCAATGACAATTACCGGCGGCCTCGCTGCATGGGTCGTTTCCCATGTCACCGGCGCCAATCCTTGGGCAAAGCCTGCCAGTCCTCGACTGTATCAATGTCCCTGAGTAGATCCGCCCGCCCGGTCGGCACGCGCAAACCGGCCTCCACATCGGCAAGGGTATGCTTCGACGACCAGCGCGTACCGCGCGGGAATAGCGGGCTCGGCAACCCTGGCACGCGCCGCACACCAACCAACCAGAAACCGCCGTCCCGTGCCGGTCCGAAAACCACAGGGGCATGGCGCAACTGGATGAATGCTCGCCGAATATGATTGCGGCGCACCGTAGGTATGTCCGAGCCTAGCAGCACCGCGTCGCCGGGTGGCAAGGCTTCGAGACAGCGCTCCATGCGGGTGGCAAGACTGCCCCCGCCCTGCGGCATCCAGCGCCGACCGCCGGGCCAACCTCGCCGTGTCCGGCCCGTTGTGGCCAGCCAGACCGTCCAGGTCGGGTCTGCCTCCAGGCGCCGCAGCAGAGATCGGAAGAGCGTCGTGTAGGGAAAGAGTGTGTCAGTACGTGTAG
>CAYYSC010000610.1:0-1799 GCA_964474065.1 uncultured Rhodospirillales bacterium
CGGCGCACGCCGGGACGCCATTGCCAAGGCGGAGGACAGGCAGCTTTTCCGGGATGCGATGACGCGCATCGGTTTGGAAACCCCGACGAGCCGCATCGTGGAAAACTGGGAGCAGGGAAAGGAAGCGCTGGCCGAAGTCGGCCTGCCCTCCATCATCCGTCCTTCCTACACGCTTGGCGGCCAGGGTGGCGGCATCGCTTATAACCGGGACGAATATGAGCATATTGTCCGCAATGGTCTGGAAGTCTCCCCGGTGAACCAAGTGCTGGTCGAGGAGAGCGTGCTCGGCTGGAAAGAATATGAGATGGAGGTGGTCCGAGATCATGCGGACAACTGCATCATCGTCTGCGCCATCGAGAATGTGGACCCGATGGGCGTCCACACCGGCGATTCGGTAACCGTCGCGCCAGCGCTGACACTGACCGATAAAGAATATCAAGTAATGCGCGACGCCTCCATCGCCTGCCTGCGGGAGATCGGCGTCGATACCGGCGGCTCCAACGTCCAGTTCGCGGTGAATCCAGAGAACGGGCGGCTCATCGTGATCGAGATGAATCCCAGGGTGTCCCGCTCTTCCGCGCTCGCATCGAAGGCTACCGGCTTCCCGATTGCGAAGGTCGCGGCAAAGCTGGCTGTCGGCTATACCCTGGACGAGTTGGACAACGACATCACCAAGGTCACGCCGGCCTCATTCGAGCCAACCATCGACTACATCGTCACCAAGATGCCCCGCTTTACCTTTGAAAAGTTCCCGGGGACAGAGCAACTGCTGACGACGTCGATGAAGTCGGTGGGCGAAGCGATGTCGGTTGGACGCTGCTTCGCCGAGTCGCTCCAGAAAGCGCTACGCTCGATGGAAACGGGCTTGACCGGCCTGAACGAGATCAGGATTCCAGGGGGCGATGACCCGGAAGCCGTGGTCGCCGCTCTCGCTCAGCCCCGGCCAGACCGCTTGCTGGTCATTGCACAAGCGTACCGTCGCGGTCTTTCCACCGAACGCATTCACAGCGCCTGCAAATACGATCCGTGGTTTCTGGAACAGATCCGGGCCATCGTGGCAGCGGAAACGGACATCCGCGTCAACGGCCTGCCGGTGACGGGAGAGGGCTTCTGGCGGCTGAAGCGCCAGGGCTTTTCGGATGCGCGCCTGGCGGAATTGGCCGGTACAGACGAAAGCATTGTGCAAGCGATGCGCGATCGCCTCAATGTCTATCCAGTCTTCAAGCGTATCGACACCTGCGCCGCCGAATTCGCCTCGGAGACGCCGTACCTGTATTCCACGTACGAAGGGGACGGATATCTGGAGCCGGAGTGCGAAGCGGAACCGACTGACCGGACCAAGGTCATGATCCTGGGCGGCGGCCCGAACCGGATCGGCCAGGGCATCGAGTTCGATTATTGCTGCGTTCACGCGGTCATGGCACTACGCGAAGCCGGGTACGAGACTATCATGGTCAACTGCAACCCGGAAACCGTCTCCACCGACTATGATACGGCCGACCGGCTCTATTTCGAGCCGCTGACGGCGGAAGACGTCATCGCCATCGCCCGCAAGGAACAAACCAACGGCACGCTAAAAGGTGTGATTGTCCAGTTTGGCGGCCAGACTCCCCTGAAGCTGGCCAAGGCATTGGAAGCCGCTGACATTCCTATCCTTGGGACTTCGCCCGACGCGATCGATCTGGCGGAGGACCGGAAGCGTTTCCAGGCACTGCTGCAGACGACAAATCTACGCCAGCCACCGAACGGTACCGCCACATCGATGGAAGAAGCGGAGCAAGTGTCGGACACTATCGGCT
>CAYYSC010000611.1:0-1788 GCA_964474065.1 uncultured Rhodospirillales bacterium
TGGCAACTGGGCGGGGATTGGCTCTTCCTTGGCGGCAATGGCGGCACTGCCTTTGGCTCGGCCTGCTGATGGCCGTGATGTTCTATGCCAATATCGCGGCTGTGCAGTTCATTCCGATCGGGCTGGCGGCGCTGCTGTTTTTCACCTATCCGCCGATGGTGGCGCTGGGCACCGCCGCAGTGGAGCGGCGCTGGCCGCTGCCGGAAAGACTGCTAGCCGTAGGGATCGCGTTTCTCGGGCTCGCGCTGATGCTCGGTGTCAGCGTGGATGCTGTGCATCCCTTGGGCATCGCCCTAAGCCTGTCCGCAGCGCTGGCGACCGCCAGTAATGTCATCGGCAGCGCGCGGCTGCTGACCGGTGGCGACCGTTGGGTGATGTTCTGGCATATGGCGATCGTCGCGGCTTGCGTTCTGGCGGTGATTGCGCTGGCGACGGATGCCTTGGTGTTGCCGGCAATGCCGCTCGGCTGGGGCGGCATGATTGGGGTCGCGGTGCTGCAGGCCTCCTCGATCCCGCTGTTCTATGTTGCGCTCGCTCATATAGGGGCGGAGCGCAGTTCCATGTTCAACAATCTGCAACCGGTGATCAGCATTGTGGCAGCCTACCTGCTTTTCGGGGAGTTGCTGACACCGGCGCAGTTCGGCGGGGCGGCGCTGGTGCTCGGCGGGATCGCCTTCATGCAATGGCTGGATCTGCGGCGCCGGTGAACCGTCTGCGCGGTTGGCTAGGCATGGCCCATTGTGTATGGATGGTAAACGGCTTCGCCCCTGGCCTTGTGAAAGGATAAGAGATGTCCGGCGTACCCGTCGACTTTCCGGACGCTTACCGGATTAGCGATCCGGTGGATCCGCATGAGATGGCGGCGGGGCCGTTTTATGAACCGATCGACCACGCGGGTGATCCGCGGGTGGTATTGCTGGTCGAGGAGAAGCACTGCAACAGTGGCGGCGTCACCCATGGCGGCTTGTTGATGACCATGGCTGATCTGACCTTGTGCATGGTGGCGCGGCAGGGACTTGAGAGCGAACGGGCTATCACCGTGTCCTTCGATAGCCATTTCGTCAGCGCGGCCCAGACCGGGGACTTTCTGGTCGCGCGCGCTCAGGTGACGCGCCGCGGCGGAACGCTGGTGTTCGTGCGCGGCGAGATCACGGCCGGCGACCGCCTGTTGATGACCTGCAACGCGGTTACCCGCCGGGTGAAGCGTTAGGCGATGAGCGAAGGCTTGGCGTGATGCGGCGGTTCCTGGCGGCTTTCCTGCTCCTGACCCTGGTATGGCCTGGTGCCCGGACATTTGCTGGGGTCCTGGACAAGGCGGAGATCACCGACTATCGCCTTTGGACGTCGACCCGCTGCTATAAGCCGCGTCCACCAAGCGTCGAAATCGTGGATCCTCTCACGTTCAACCTTTCGGTCGAGGGCTTCAACCAATATCTAGCTCATATGCGCCGCTACCTGGAGTGTGCGGAGCAGGAAGCGAATGAAGACTACGCGAGTATCAAACGGGTCCTGGAACAAAGTTTGGCTCGCGTTCGGGGCGAAGCGCTGCAGGAGTTGCAGGAAGCCCGCGACGAGATCGAGCAATTCCGCTCCCTGTACGCGACGCCGGAAAGCGCCGAACTTCCGCCAAAACAGAATTAGGGCATGACCATTTTAAGCGCGCCGAAAGTGGGAATCGTCAGCCTGGGCTGTCCGAAAGCCCTGGTCGATTCCGAACGCATCCTGACCCGCCTGCGGGTAGAGGGTTATCAGGTCGTGGGCGACTACGGGGGCGCTGATGTGGTGTTG
>CAYYSC010000612.1:0-1781 GCA_964474065.1 uncultured Rhodospirillales bacterium
CGCGGTCGACCGGCAAGGTGGGTGTGGTCCTGGTCACATCGGGCCCCGGGGCGATGAATGCCGTCACCGGTCTCACCGATGCCTTGATGGATTCCATTCCGATAGTTTGTCTGACCGGGCAGGTGCCGACGCATCTGATCGGCAACGATGCGTTCCAGGAAGCGGATACCACGGGAATCACCCGCCCCTGCACCAAGCACAACTATCTGGTGAAAGACGTGGCCGACCTGCCGCGGATTATGCACGAAGCGTTTCATGTTGCCCGCAGCGGGCGTCCTGGCCCGGTAGTGATCGACATTCCGAAGGACGTGCAGTTTGCGGAAGGTTTCTACATTCCGCCGGAATCGGTCACGCATCGCTCGTACAACCCACGCCGCGAGCCGAAAGAGGGGGTGGTGCATGAGGCGCTGTCCATGATGGCGGCAGCGCGGCGGCCAATTTTCTATGTCGGCGGCGGCGTGATCAACGCGGGCCCGGAAGCGTCTGAGGTGCTGACCCGGCTGGTTCGAACCACCGGGTTTCCCTGTACGCAAACGCTGATGGGGCTTGGTGCTTTCCCAGGCTCGGATCCGCTCTCCCTTGGCATGCTCGGGATGCATGGGATGTACGAAGCCAACATGGCCATGCATGGCGCGGACTTGATTGTTGCCGTGGGTTCCCGTTTTGACGACCGGGTGACGGGCCGGCTGGATGCATTTGCGCCAAATGCGAAAAAGATCCACATCGATATCGACCCGTCCTCAATTAACAAAAACGTGCCGGTTGATCTGCCTATCGTCGGCGATTGCGGCGCGGTTCTTCGGGAAATGCTGGAGGGCTGGCAAAACCGCAACTTGCAGGCCGACGGCGCGGCGCTGGCCCGCTGGTGGGAGCAGATTGCGCAATGGCGGTCGCGCAAATGCCTGACCTACCGGCAGGACGGCGGCATCATCAAGCCGCAGTATGCGCTGGAGCGATTGCAGGCGGCCCTGGATCGCGACAGCCGCGAAACGTTTATCACCACGGAAGTCGGGCAGCATCAAATGTGGGCCGCCCAGTTCCTGAAATTTGAGAAACCGAACCGCTGGATGACCTCCGGCGGGCTGGGCACGATGGGCTACGGTCTGCCCGCGGCGATCGGCGTACAGGTGGCGCACCCGGAAGCCGTGGTCGTGGACGTCTCCGGTGAGGCTTCTTTCCTGATGAACATGCAGGAGATGTCGTGTGCCGCGCAGTACAATCTGCCGATCAAGGTGTTTATTCTGAACAACGAGTGGATGGGGATGGTGCGCCAGTGGCAGGAATTGCTGCACGGCGGGCGCTATGCGGAAAGCTACACCGCCTCCCTGCCGGATTTCGTGAAATTGGCTGAGTCGTTCGGATGGACAGGCGTTCGGGCGACATCGCCGGGCGAATTGGACGGGGCGATCGAGAGAATTCTGGCGACGAACGGGCCTGTTCTCGCCGACATTTGCGTGGATAAAACAGAGAACTGCTTCCCGATGATCCCTTCTGGCGCTGCGCATTGCGAGATGCTGCTCGGGCCGGAGGACGAGGCGCAAAGGCCGGTTTCGGAAGATGGGATGGTATTGGTCTAAACAGATACCTTGCAAATGCGTTTTCCCTTGGTATCCACTTTCTGACCTTTTCCTTCCCGTTACCCGCCGCCGGAGGCAGGCTTGACCACGCAGACGATTGAGCAGCACACCATTTCCGTTCTTGTCGATAACGAACCCGGGGTGCTGGCGCGGGTGATCGGGCTTTTCTCCGGTCGCGGCTACAACATCGAGAGCCTGACGGTG
>CAYYSC010000613.1:0-1765 GCA_964474065.1 uncultured Rhodospirillales bacterium
CGCAAAGCATCGCGGCCCTTCCGTCCAACACAGAGCAGTTGCACTTCTTTGCCTTGATTTTGCAGCCTAGCGATCAACTCCCGGGCTTGACGCACCAAGTTGGCGTTGAAGCCGCCGCAGAGACCGCGATCGGCGGTGGCCAACACGATCAAATGCCGTTGATCGCTGCCGGTCCCTGCCAGCAGGGGCGGAGCGCCCGGCGTATCGCGCGCACTGGCGCCGACCGACGCAAACATCCGCTCCATCATCTCAGCATACGGGCGCGCCGATTCCGCCTGTTCCTGCGCGCGGCGCAGCTTGGCGGCGGCCACCATTTTCATGGCGGACGTGATCTTTTGCGTGGCTTTCACGCTGCCGATCCGGTCGCGCAGGTCCTTCAAACTGGCCATGACGCCTAATTCTCCGTTCTGGCTTGCGCTTGCACTAGAGACTTAGGCGAAGCTCTTCGTGAAGTTCTCCAGGAACTCACCGAGTTTTTTGTCAGTATCGTCGCTCAATTCGCCGGTGTCGTTGATGGTGTCGAGGACCTCGCGTCCACTTTCCCGCAGGGAGGCGAGCATTTGCTCTTCGTAACGCACGACATCGCCGACGGGAATACGATCCAGATAGCCGCGGACGCCGGCGTAAATGGAAGCAACCTGCTCGCCGACGCTCAGGGGTTCGTACTGGCCCTGCTTCAAGACCTCGGTCAGGCGGGCACCGCGTGCCAGCAGGCGCTGGGTCGCCGCGTCGAGATCTGATGCGAACTGGGCAAACGCTTCCATCTCACGGAACTGTGCCAGTTCCAGTTTGATTGTGCCTGCCACTTTCTTCATGGCTTTGGTCTGAGCCGCCGAGCCCACCCGGCTAACCGAGAGGCCGACATTAATAGCGGGACGGACCCCCTTATAGAACAGGTTGGTCTCCAGAAAGATCTGTCCGTCGGTGATCGAGATCACGTTAGTCGGGATGAACGCGGAGACATCATTGGCCTGGGTCTCGATGACGGGCAGGGCGGTCAATGATCCGGCGCCGAGGTCGTCGTTCATCTTCGCCGCCCGCTCGAGCAAGCGGGAATGGAGGTAGAATACGTCGCCCGGGAATGCCTCGCGCCCAGGAGGCCGGCGCAGGAGCAGCGACATCTGACGATACGCCGTGGCCTGCTTGGAGAGATCATCATAGATAATGAGGGCATGCATGCCATTGTCGCGGAAGTACTCGCCAATGGCGCATGCCGTGTAGGGCGCCAGGAACTGCATCGGTGCCGGGTCCGATGCAGTCGCGGCAACAATAACCGTATAGTCCATTGCGCCGTGCTCTTCGAGCGTCTTCACCACGTTCGCGACGGACGAGCGCTTCTGACCGATAGCGACGTAGATGCAATAGAGCTTCTTGCTTTCGTCATCGCCCGCATTGGCTCGCTTCTGGTTGATGATCGTGTCGAGCGCGACGGCGGTCTTGCCGGTCTGGCGGTCGCCGATGATCAACTCGCGCTGCCCCCGCCCGATGGGCACGAGGGCGTCGAGCGCTTTAAGGCCGGTTTGCATCGGTTCGTGGACCGACTTGCGAGGAATGATGCCGGGGGCCTTGGTCTCCACGAGGCTGCGCTCGCTGGCGTCAATCGGGCCTTTGCCGTCGATCGGATTGCCGAGCGCATCCACGACACGGCCGAGCAGGCCCTTGCCGATCGGCGTGTCCACGATAGCACCGGTCCGCTTGACGGTGGCGCCTTCCTGGATGCTGCGATCGTTTCCGAAGATCACGACGCCGACATTGTCGGTCTCCA
>CAYYSC010000614.1:0-1760 GCA_964474065.1 uncultured Rhodospirillales bacterium
GTTCCAGTTCCGCCGCATTGTGCAGGCTCGCGCGCGCTACGGTGACTCCACCGATATCGACTGGCTCCAGCAGCGCGACGGGCGTCAGCACTCCCGTGCGGCCGACGCTGACTGTGATATCGGCAATTCGGGTAACCTCCTGGCGCGGGGGAAATTTCCATGCGACAGCCCAACGCGGACTGCGCGCGCGCGTCCCAAGCTTTTCGCGCTGTGACCGGTCGTCCAGCTTCACGACGATTCCGTCGATCTCGAATGGCAGGTCATCCCGCTCTTCGCCAAGGGAACGGTGGAAATCTTCGACGTCTTCCACCGAGGTGCAGCGGGCCTTGCGGCCGTTGATTTTCAGGCCCCATTTTTCCAACCGGTCCAAGAGGTCCCAGTGAGAGGCGATCTGATCCGACTCGACGCCGACGGCGTCGTAGAATGTTAGGTCGAGCGGAAGGCCTGCCGCCTCGCCGGGATCGAGACGGCGCAAGACGCCGGCGGCCGCGTTGCGCGGATTGGCGAAAGGCTCTTCGCCCTGCTCCAGCCGGGATTTGTTCAGGGCCTGGAATGCGTCCTTTCGCATGATCGCCTCGCCGCGCACGGACAGCCGGACCGGCAGGTTGGATGATTCCAGAAGGCGGAGGGGCAGGGAGTTGATGGTCTTGACCGTGTGGGTCACGTCTTCGCCAATGCGCCCGTCTCCCCGGGTCGCAGCATAGACTTAACGGCCGTTTTCGTAGATGACCTCGATGGAAAGGCCGTCGAATTTTGGCTCGGCGACGACTTCCGGCTCGCTTGTTCCTGTCTCATCGCGCAGCCGGTTGAAGAAGCTGTCCACCGCTTCCGCTTCGGTCACCGCATCCAGGCTCAGCATGGGCGCCCAGTGTTCGACCCGGGCCAGCGCGCTTTCGGGTTCGGGACCGACCCGCTGCGTCGGCGAGTCCGGCGTAACGAGATCGGGATGTTGCTCCTCCAGTTCCTCCAGGCGTGCAAACAACCGGTCGTACTCGGCGTCGGAGATTTCCGGCGCGTTCTGCACATAGTAGAGGTAGTCATGATGAGCGATCGTCTCGCGGAGACGCTCGATTTCTTCGCGCGGTGTCTCGTCGTCGGCCATCGGGGCGGCGATCTCCCATTTCCGGCGAGCGGAGCGTCCTGGCTTCACCCGGCGAATGCGCGACTTCCGCTTCTGAAACACTGTCAAAGCGAAAGGCAACTCTAGAAATGGGAAGGCTCAGAAGAGATGGTAGTGCAAATTGCTTGGCGATTTTGCAGGACGAGCGGATGCGAGGCCAAGCCGCCACGTGCCGCATGGCGTTCGAGACCCGGAAAAGAGACGCGCCAGATTGAAACGTAATATAACGGGCGGCACAGGGGAGGTTCAGGTGTTAGAGCAGAACCCTTATCTAACCGGCACTGCATCTGGATAAGGGCGCGCCCTCTGTCCCGCAGGTGTTGGAGCGCCAGATCGACTAAAGCATCTGCTTTTCGGCTTTGTCCTGGTTTCGCTTCACGCGCGCGTAAAAGTCGTCCCACGAGATGTCGAACGCGTCCAGAACCAGCACCAAATCCCCGGCGGACATCCGCTCGGCGCCGTTTTCGATCCGGGTTACGCCGAGATCGGTGATTTCGAGGACCTCTGCCAGCTTTTCCCGTTCGATATGCCGTTCGTCATGCAATTCCCGGATCGCCATGCCGATAGCGAGATCGTACGTGCCCTTCTGGTGCATTCGGTCACCTCCCGTAGCCAAGCGGTTATTACCAAGCAACGTAGG
>CAYYSC010000615.1:0-1759 GCA_964474065.1 uncultured Rhodospirillales bacterium
TCCAGGATTCGCCCATATCCTCCGACAGGAATACCCCCACCGGCGACGCACCGGCGTAGATGCGGTTCGGATCACGCACGTCGACCATGAAAGACCAGACTTGCCGCCCGCTTTCCGGGAACTGCGCCCGCTTGAATGTGCCGCCCTTGTCGGCGGAGCGGTACACGCCATCGACCGTGCCCGCCAGGACAAGATCAGGGTTCGCCGGGTGGACGAGAACGTAATGCGTTTCCTTGTCGCCAAAGACGTTCTGCCATTCACCGCCGGGTGCAGCCGGGCGACGGAACACGCCGTAGGCGCCGGTCGCATCCGGACGGCCCACGTAACCGGCGATGCCGGCGAAGAGATAGGTTTGGTCGAGCATTCCTCGGATCTCCTAAAGCGGGCACCCAGGAACTGCCCGCCGGCGCTCACGCCGCAGCGTTATTGCCGAGGCGGCGCGTAGTTTTCCCGAAGGTAGTCCTCGCGGAATCCAAGCTTCAAGATGTTTTTGTAGGAATGCTGCGGATCGCCGGCCACCTCTTCGCCGGTGCAGGTAAAAATTTCGCGGCAGCCCTGGTCCAGCGCAAAGCGGATACGCGCGGCCAGCACCGCGCTCTGGCTGCCCCGCTGGCGGTGCGTCGGCGCCGTCGCTCCGAAATCCGTCCAGGCCAACCCGCCGAGAATGAAGACCGCGCCGGCGCCCACCGGCTCGTCCCCGTCAAAACTCATGAAAGCGTGCCAGTTCGGACACTCGGGCAGCGCTTCCAGCCAGCCTTCCGCCACTTCGCCCAGGTCGAACGCGGCGCAGACCAGATGCGCGAAGGCAAGCCGGTGCTCTGGCCCGATTTTCTCGACACGAAGGTCAGTTTCCACCTCAGGCACCGGCTCCTGGCCCCGCCGGAATTTCTGCCAGCCCCGGGCCTTTTCGAGGCCCTGCTCCCGCAGCCACTCCACCATTTCCGCCGGCTGCGCTTCCGGGTGGCGGTGGATGAAATAGTAAGGCACGCCAGCTTCACGGTAGGTCTCCACCATGTCGCGCACCGTCTCCGGCGTCTCGGGTTCGGTAAGGCCAGCGCCGATGGCCCGGTTGATCACAATTGCCGAGGCGGGCATGCCCGGCGCCATGGAGAGCAACGCAGATCCGACTTGCGCGGTGCTTAGTCGAAGGAACGAAATCATGTCCGGCCTGGCGGCCTGATGCAGTTCGGCGAGCGCCGTGCGTTCCAGATGGTCCGATTCATAGGCCATGTGCTTCCTCCAAACCGTATCCGAACGCGCGGCTACCGGTTCCGCCGCACGCCCCCCGGCAGCCCTGGCACTCGTCAACGCTCCTCATGTCGTAACGCTGCCCCGAAACGTCAAACCAGTAGTTCGTTGCGGAGAAACGCCCCGGCTGCGGCAGCAACCGGGGCGGCAATCTCACTGCTCGCTTTGGAGCAGCGCCTTGTTGGCGGCAGTTACTCAGCCGCGACCGCCATCGGCTCCGGTTCGGGACGCTGGCCGCGGACGAGCTTGCCGGGCAGGGCGCCGGTCGGCTTGCCGTCTTTGTACGTCACTTGGCCGTCCACAACGGTGCAGGCGTAGCCGTGCGCGCCCTGCATCAGGCGCTTGCCGCCGGCCGGCAGGTCCTGGGTGACATAGGGTGCCTCGAAGTCGAGCTGATCCCAGTCGATCACATTGAGGTCCGCCTTCAGACCGACCTTGATGCGGCCACGGTCACCGAGGCCCGCGGCTTCCGCGGTATCGGAGGTCAGGCGGCGGATCAACTCCGGCATGG
>CAYYSC010000616.1:0-1759 GCA_964474065.1 uncultured Rhodospirillales bacterium
GCTTTCCAGCGAATGGTGCTGCAAGACCCGTGCCGAAGCAGCCTGTCCCATCGCCTCACGCAAGGACCGGTCATCAAGCAATTGCGTCACCGCCGTGGCAAACGCCTCTGCATCGCCCGGCGGCGTCAATAGACCTGTTTCTCCATCGGCTACCACGCCGGGCACGCCCCCAGTTTTTCCCGCCACCACCGGTAGACCGGCCGCCTGTGCCTCCAGTAGGGCCATGCCGAACGCCTCCCGCATGGCAGGCCAGACGAGCAGGTCGCAGCTCTTGTACGTTTCGGCAAGCGCCGGTTCGTCCAACTGGCCGAGCCATGCAACACGCTCTTCCATCGGAGCGAACATGCCGCGGACAACCTCTCTGACCTCCCCGTCGCCGACGATCAGAAGCTGCCACGGCCGTTCCTCCAACTCTGCCAGAGCATCTGCCAGGACGGAATAGGAAGCGAGCTTATCGCCAGGCCGCATCATACCAACCGCAAGCAGCCAAGGCTGCGCCGGATCGAGGTCAAAACGCTCAGCTAAGGACGACCGGACCGCAATGGCATTCGCAACCGGCCCGGTGTTCAGGAACGGCGGCAGGTCATACAGTCGCCCGGCCGCTATGGCCTCCAGGCAAGGCTTGTCGTTGGGATTGACACAGCAAACCGCTGCCGCACTGCGCAAGGCTTCCTCGACGGCGCGATGGCTCATATCCCAGGGCCCGCCTCGCCGTTTGGGGGCATGGCTGGCCTCCGCCACAAGGTAAGGAATGCCCCAGGCATCAGCCGCCAATGGCCCGATCCAGTCCGGCGCTTTGTAATAGAGGTGGTAGGTGAACCACACGTCCGGCGGCGGCCCACGCCATTGACGAACCACCCGCCGGGCCAACTGCTCTCCCAACTGCGCCAGCCGCACTTGGCGGAGTTGGTCTCCTCTCGGCTCCCGGCTCCGGAAATGGCTGGCAAGGACCGGTTCATGGTTTGCCTGCCGCAATGCTTCGATCAGGAGCCGGGCCACATGCCGGTCACCCGAAGGCGTGGGATGATCCGGAGGTTTCAGAGGGGCATAAAAAGCCACGCGCATCGACCGAATTCCTACTCCGCCGCCCGCGGGAGCGACCCCGGCCCGAGCCCGAACTTACCGGCCAAACGGTTAATGCCGCCTTCAAACGAAAAATTTTGGCTCAATCTACGGGCCCCTTCTGTGCCCAAACGCACACGTAGGGACGGGTCTTGGATCAACACCTTCAGCGCGCGAGCAAGGGCGGGGGGATCGTCAGGCGGCACAAGCACTCCGTTAACATGATCATCAATCAACTCCGGAATACCCGCAACGTCGGTTGACAGGCAAGCCAGACCTTGACTTTGCGCCTCCATCAGCACGTTCGGAAGGCCGTCGCGGTCCCCGTCGGCGGCAATCTTGCTGGCCAGCACAAAGATGTCCGCCTGCCGGCAGGCGGCCACGACGGCATCCTGCGCCTGGGAACCTCGCCAATCGATCCGGCCCGCGATCCCCATTTGCTCGGCTTGCTGTTTCAGCTCCCGGGCGAGCTTTCCGCCGCCGATATGCGTGAAGTGCCAAGCCAGATCCGGGGGCAGCAGCGCCAATGCATGCAGCAGGTCGTGATAACCTTTCTTGGCCACCGCCCGGCCCACCGAGAGCAGCCGCACCGGATCGGCCGGATCGGTGCCGTCGCGCGAAGGATGTTCCGTCACTGGCGGTGGGAACCGGCTCAAGTCGAGACCATGATAGAGTAACTCCACCCGATCGTCAGGCA
>CAYYSC010000617.1:0-1743 GCA_964474065.1 uncultured Rhodospirillales bacterium
CGCGAAGAAATCGCCCTGGCCGTAGCGGGCGATCACCGACCGCTCCAGCCGCGTTGCCTCGAATTGGAAGGCCCTCTTGATTTCAGGTGCCACCCGGCGGGCAATCCGGGCGTGGGCTGCCTGCTGCAGAGTCTGATCCGAAAGCAGGGCATCGAGGCGCTGTTTGCGGCTTGGAACGATCTGCAGGGAAGTCTTTCCGTCCTCATCCTCCAGAATGCCGGAAGGATGGCCGCCTACCTCCTCGAAATGCTCGATCAGGCGCCGACAGAACTCCGGCTCGAAAACCATCGGCACGAACAGCACCGGCGCCTGCGCGTTGGCAGGCCGGGGCGGTCCCTGGATTGGCAGTTGGCTGAGGAACTGAGGCAGCGTGTTCGCATGTTCCTGCGGATCGCTGATCTTGTGGCAGGCAAGCACCCTCAGGCTTGCATCGACCAGCACCGTCAGCGGCTGGAACGGGACCTCTTCGTCGTGGCCCTGCTCGATGGCCGCCCCGAACAGGTGGCTTAGCTGTTGGTCGAAGTCGAAGATCCACTGCACGGCCGGAGGTGTGCCGCTTATAGAAGAGAGCCGTTCGGCGTCGTCCGGATCGATCGAAACGCCGACGAAGCGGTGTTCCAGGCCGTCGAAGATATCGCCGTTTTGGGTAACGGCATTGACCATCGCGGCCATCTGCGGCACGCCGGCGGAACCGAAAAAGCAGAGCGTGGTAAAGCTTCCCGCCAAGTCGTCTCGTCTGATAAGCTGACCGTCGCTCAACCGGCCGCTGAAGGCTGGCAGCGGTTCGCCAATCGCGGGAATAGGCATGGGCGCTCTCCACCGATTGTTGGTCCGCCAGTATCGGCGGGACAAGGTCAATGGTGTACTGCAGCGGGCCCTTCTTGCGAAGGGGCGGGCGCGCAATTGTCTCCTTTTCGCCTGCTTCCCCTTCCTCATTCCACTTGCTGCGCTGTCGGCGCAGGCACCGGAGTTGGACTTGGTGCGGGAGTCCGGATTTCATCCTCCGAATCTCGGCTATGTGGTTGTGGATTTCGAAACAGGGGAAATGCAGCGCGCCTATCAAGCGAAGCAGGTGTTCATTCCTGCCTCCATGCTGAAAATTCTGACAGCTTTCGCCGCACTCGAAACCTTGGGGGCCGATTTCCGGTTTGAGACCCCGGTGTACGGCGAGAATTTGGCCGGAGGCCTCCGGCTGCATTTGTCGGGCGGGGGAGACCCCGTTCTGGTCGAGGAAGACCTCAGGGGGCTGGCCGATTCGCTGCGGCGGCGAATTGGCAGCGAGCCAGTTGCCTTTTTTACGTATGATCATGCTGCGGTGCCGTTTATTCCGGCGATCGACCCGTCGGACGACATCGCCAACAGCTACAATCCGCCGGTAACTGCGCTGTCGGTTAATTTCAACCGTCAGTGGCTGCAATGGCAACGTTCGCCGGATCACTACGCCATGCTGGTTCGGGTGTTGCCCGATCTGGGCCATGCGATTTCGGGAGTCGCCCCAGTGCGCCCCGGTGACGGGCGACCGGTGCAGGTGTTCACGGGGGGCCTGACGCGCTTCCTTATTGAACCTCAGGTGCCGAGTGAGGGGCAGCGACGGGTGGCAGTGCACCGCCCCGCCCTGCGCGCGGCCCTAATGCTCCGCCAATTTGCGGCTGACGCGGGTCTAGCCATGCCGGAACCTCGCCAAGCGGTGCGTCCGGGCCAGGCATCGGTTCTTGCGGTAAACGAGAGCCGCCCGTTGCTTGA
>CAYYSC010000618.1:0-1740 GCA_964474065.1 uncultured Rhodospirillales bacterium
CAACACGGCACAGTGGTTCATCTCCATGGAGACGAACGACTTACGGAAGAAGGCGCTGGCGGCCATCGACGCGACGCGCTTCGTGCCGAAGAGTGGCCAAGTGCGGCTGCGCAGCATGATCGAGCATCGGCCGGATTGGTGCGTCTCGCGCCAACGGGCTTGGGGAGTGCCGATTCCGCTGTTCGTCCATAAGGCCAGTGGCGAGGTCTTGCGGGACCAGTCGGTCTTCGACCGCGTTGCCGATGCTTTCCGCGAGGAAGGCGGCGACGCATGGTACGCGAGCCCACCTGAGCGCTTCCTCGGCAATCAGTACGATCCCGCCGAGTACGAACAAGTGCAGGATATCGTCGAGGTCTGGTTTGACTCGGGGTCGACCCATGTTTTCACGCTGGAAAAGCACCCGACCCTGAAATGGCCAGCCGACCTGTATCTGGAAGGATCCGATCAACATCGGGGCTGGTTCCATTCCTCCCTTTTGGAAAGCTGCGGCACCAGGGGGCGCGCACCTTACGACGCCGTCCTAACCCATGGCTTCGTCCTGGACGAGGAAGGGCGAAAGATGTCCAAGTCGCTCGGGAACGTGACTGCTCCACAGGAGGTTATCGAGCACTACGGCGCGGATATTCTCCGCATTTGGGTGTGCTCGGCCGACTATTCCGAGGATCTCCGGATCGGTAAGGAGATCCTGAAACACCAGGCGGATCATTACCGCCGCGTGCGAAATACCCTTCGGTTTATACTCGGTTCGCTGGACGGTTTCAGCGAGGCGGAACGGATGGACCCGGCAGAAATGCCGGAGTTGGAGAGATTTGTCCTGCACCGTCTCGCGGAGATGGATGCGATCGTCCGCCAATGTGTAGACGATTTTGATTTTCATACCCTATGGCTCGAACTGCATCACTTCTGCGCAAATGATCTAAGTGCCTTCTACTTCGACATCCGCAAGGACGCGCTCTACTGCGATCTTCCATCCAGCTCGCGCCGCAGCGCCTGCCGGACCGTTCTGGACCGGCTGTTCGACGCGCTGGTCACCTGGCTGGCCCCGATCACGCCGTTCACGGCGGACGAGGCGTACCTGACCCGCCGTTTCGGCTCTATTGAGCAGGCGCCGGCGGGCGAAAGCGTGCACCTGCTCACCTATCCAGCTATTCCGGCTGGTTGGCGAAACGAGGAGTTGGCGGCGCGGTGGGCCAAGGTGCGTGGCGTGCGCCGAGTGATTCTCGGGGCGCTCGAGCGGGAGCGGGCGGAAAAGCGCATCCGGGGATCCCTCGAAGCCGCGCCGACGGTGTTCGTGACAGAGGAGCAGGCGAAGGCGCTGACGGGCTTGGACTTGGCGGAAATCGCCATTGTCTCGGGCGTTGAATTGCGGATCGGCGAACCTCCGGCGGAGGCTTATACCCTGCCAGAAGTTGCCGGCTGCGGTGTCTTGCCGACCAAGGCTGGTGAGGCACGCTGCGAACGCTGCTGGCAGCACGTGCCCGACATCGGCAGCGATCCGGAGCATCCCGACCTTTGCACGCGCTGTGCGGACGCAGTGCGCGCATTGCCGGAAGCGGCCTAGCGCCCGACGAAGCGCATTTGGGGCTTCGCCCTCGCGGCATTCGTGCTTGTGGTGGATCAGGCCACGAAGCTCTGGGCGCTGGACACCCTCCAGAACCCGCGCCAACGCATTGAAGTGCTGCCGTTCTGGGACATGGTGCTGGTATGGAACCGCGGGGTGAGTTTCGGGTTGCTGGGGGG
>CAYYSC010000619.1:0-1737 GCA_964474065.1 uncultured Rhodospirillales bacterium
GTGCCCGACGCCGCGACCGGGGCGCGGTCGGTGCCGATCTACCAGACCACCGCCTATGTGTTCGACGACGCCGACCACGCCGCCGCGCTCTTCAATCTGCAGACTTATGGCTACATCTACTCGCGCCTGACCAATCCAACGGTCAGCGTGCTGGAGGAGCGCGTGGCGGCGCTGGAGGACGGGCGGGGCGCCATTGCCACGGCATCGGGGCACGCGGCGCAGATGCTCATTGCCTTCACCCTGATGGAGCCGGGGGCGCATTTGCTGGCATCGAGCAAGCTTTACGGTGGCAGCGTTACCCAATTCATGAACACCTTCAAGAAGTTCGGTTGGGACGCGACCTTGATGGACCCGGACGAGCCTGAGGCTTTTGGTGACGCGATCCGGCCGAAAACCAAGGCGATTTTCGTCGAGAGCCTTGCCAACCCGGGCGGCGTGATTGCGGACATCGAGATTTTCGCCCAGATCGCGCACGATGCGGGCATTCCCCTGATCGTCGATAACACCTCAGCCACGCCGTATCTCTGCCGCCCATTCGAATGGGGTGCAGACATCGTTGTCCATTCCACCACCAAATTTCTTTCCGGCCATGGCAACGCCATGGGCGGGGTGGTGGTTGACTCCGGCAAGTTCGACTGGGGCCAGAACGACAAGTTCCCCTCGCTCACCGAGCCGGAGCCCGCTTATCACGGACTGCGTTTCTACGAGAATTTCGGCGACTTGGCGCTAACCGTGCACGGGCACGCCGTCGGCCTTCGGGATCTTGGCGCGACCATGGCGCCGATGAACGCCTATCTCACCATTACAGGTTGCGAGACCCTGCCGCTCCGCATGGCAAAGCACTGTGAAAACGCGCTGGCGGTCGCGGAGTTCCTGGTAGCGCACCCGCGGGTGCAGTGGGTTTCGTACCCCGGCCTGGAGAGTTCGAAGTATTACCGGCTGCAGCAGAAATATCTGCCGAAGGGCGGCGGCGCGGTATTCGCCTTTGGCGTGAAGGGCGGCTATGAAGCCGGAACGAAAGTCGTGGACAGCGTGGAACTGTTCAGCCACGTCGCCAATATCGGCGACACCCGCTCGCTAATTATCCATCCCGCCTCGACGACGCATCGGCAATTGGAGGAGCAGCAGCAGGTCGCGGCGGGGGCGGGGCCGGATGTGGTGCGTCTTTCCATCGGCATCGAGGATGCGGGCGACCTTATCGCGGATCTGGATCAGGCATTGGCGCAGTCGGCTTCCGTGTAAGATCCCAAAAAGAGGGAGGGAAACCTGGCTTGCAGATTTCCCTCCTGCAGTAAGGGAAAGGACGCCAGGGTTGAAAAGAACCCGGGCCTCCTCGGAGTCGGAAGTAAATGGATCAACACGCAAAGTAGTATTACTACTGACGGTCAATCCTTAATTTTTTACCACACGATCACCAGACGAGAAGTGACGGCCGTCACTATCGCAAGATCTTGGCTGCGCCCTGTTGTCCGTCTCTGTTTATCCATCATCCAAAGGCAGTGTTCTTTGCCGCTCATCGGGGGCGGCCATCGCCTCCGCAATCAGAAGGTCCGCATCCTCCACAGACGCTTCGGTCAGCAACTGGTCAATGGCTGCGCTATCGTGGACGTGCTCACGGCCCACCTCCAGCAGCACCGGCACCGCCAGCGGTGAGACGCGCTCCAGCCGGCGGGGCGTGAGCCTGCCCTTCACGCGCGCGAGCAGCTGACCGAGCCGGCCAATGTCCGTCAGACCGCG
>CAYYSC010000620.1:0-1726 GCA_964474065.1 uncultured Rhodospirillales bacterium
TTGCCAGACATACTGATCCGCATGCATGCCTCTACCAAGGCGGGCACCCTTGGCTGCGGGCTCATCCTGACAGCGGTGGCAGTACACTTCGGCACCACGGATATCGTTGCCCGCGCCATCGCGGCGATCGTTTTCCTGCTGATTACCGCACCCGTTGCGGCGCATATGATCGGACGGGCGGCATATCGCATTGGCGTGCCGCTTTGGGAAAAGACGATTGTCGACGAACTGGCAGAAGCAAACCGCCGCCGCGGGAAAGTATAAAGCCCCCGCGGTGGTAAGCTACATGTAGCCGGCCTTGCGCAGGCGTTCGAACGAGTCTTCGGCCTCATGGTCCATGGCCCGGCCGGCACGCTCGCGCACCCGGGTAATCTTCAACTCTTCGATGATCTCGTCGATGGTGGAGGCATTGCTGTCCACCGGGAACGTAATGTCGCTCTCACCCAGAGAACGGAACCGCTTGCCGTCCCGCGCGAAATACAGCGGCACCAGCGGAATGTTCTCGCGCTGGGTATAGCGCCAGATATCGATCTCCGTCCATGACAGCAGCGGATGGATCCGGACGTGCGTGTCCGGGGGGAAGTCAGTGTTGAACTGGTTCCAGAATTCCGGCGGCTGGTCGCGAAAATCCCATTCCGCCGTCTCGCCCCGCGGGCTGAATACGCGCTCCTTCGCGCGGACTGCCTCCTCGTCCCGGCGGATGCCGGCAATGATGCCGTTAAAGCCTTGCTCCTCGATGAGCAGTTTCAAGCCGGCGGTCTTGCGCGCGGCTGAACGGGCGGCCGGTGGCAAGGTGGGGTCCATTTCCTCGATTGATGGGCACTCGCGCACGATCAGCCGGAGGCCCCATTCCTGCTGGTACCGCTCTCGAAAGGCGTAAACCTCCGGGAACTCCAGCCCCGTGTCCACGTGGCAGACCGGAAATGGAACGTTTCCGAAAAATGCCTTGCGGGTCAGCCAGATCATCACATTGGAGTCCTTACCCAACGACCAGAGCATCGCAAGCTTGTCGAAACGATTGTAGGCCTCACGCAGAATGAAGATGCTCTGAGCTTCCAAATGATCCAGATAATTCATCACTCGGCCTCCGGTGATTTTTGTTCAGGAAACGGGGAGGAGGACCGGACGGCTGACGGCCTCCGCCCGGAACGCCGTCCACCCGTCCGCGCCAACATACCGATGGCTGATCCGCCCCTCTTCATCCATGGCAAGCAAGTGGATCCAGCCATTCGCCACCAGGTCGCGCAGCATCGGGTGGCGCTGGACAATCGCAGCGATCGGGTCGCGCGGCGCCTCCACGACCACGGAGAGACGCATCGGCTCGTGCACGAAGTCCTGGCCGTCGTGCACCGACTGCCAGGGAAGCCCGCCACGGAGATCGCCGCTATTGCCTTCCAGTACGCCAAGACCGCCCACCACGTTGTGCAGCACTTTGTTACCGCTGCCGAAGACCCGATTGTCGACCACGGAGCCGTAGTACTGCAGGGAAATCCAGGACGCGACGATCACCGGCGCTGTCAGGATCAGTTCCAGCACCTTGAACTCTTGATCGTTGCGCCAATCATAGGAATGCAGGAAGCAGCGGCCGCCAAGATCCGCGCCGGCCGTACGCACGCGCGGAGCGGCGATAAAGGCGGCGCAGCCGGCGAGTCCCCACTCAGGCCGGACCTGTGACCAATCCCGGCTCCGTGCTGTCACGGCCGTGTCGATGTCACCCGCGCCCTCG
>CAYYSC010000621.1:0-1726 GCA_964474065.1 uncultured Rhodospirillales bacterium
CTCAATGTGGTGGTACATGGTGGAGTTGGTAGCGAGCTTCATCGACGGCACCGGCTTATAGCCGAACACCGAGCCGCGGCCCGTGGTGAACGTCACCAGGTTCGCGCCGCTCGCGACCTGGCCGGTGATGGAGGCGGGGTCATAGCCGGGTGAGTCCATGAAAACGAAGCCCTTCGCTGTCGCCGGTTCGCCGTATTTGTAAACGCCGGTCAGGTTGGTGGTACCGCCCTTCGCCGCCGCGCCCAGCGATTTCTCGAGGATAGTGGTCAGGCCGCCGGCCTTGTTGCCGGGAGAGGGGTTGTTGTTCATCTCGCCGCCATTCCGCTCGCAATAATCCTCCCACCAGCGGATCCGCTCGATCAGCTTGTTCGCCACCTCTTCGGAGACCGCGCGGCGGGTCAGCAGGTGCTCTGCGCCATAGATTTCCGGCGTTTCGGCCAGAATGCCCTGGCCGCCGTGGCGCACCAGGATGTCGGTCGCGGCGCCCAGGGCCGGGTTGGCGGTGATGCCGGAATAGCCATCCGAGCCGCCGCATTGCAGCGCCACGCTCAGGTGGGAGGCGTCCACCGTCTCGCGCCGGGCCTCGTTCACGCTGGGTGCCATCTCCTCCAGCATGGCTTTTCCCCATTCCACCGTCTTGCGGGTGCCGCCCACGTTTTGGATGTTCATGGTCTGGAAGTGCGGTCCGCGCTCGATGCCATAGGCCTCCAGCAGGAAATCGATCTGATTCACCTCGCAGCCGAGACCGACCATCAGAACGCCGCCGAAATTCGGGTGGCGCACATGCCCCCACAGGACACGCTGCAGGTTGTCGTACCCTTCACCCGCCCCGGCCATGCCACAACCGGTCGAATGGGTCAGCGCTACCACACCGTCGATGTTCGGAAACCGCTCCCTGAAAGCCGGCGTCTGCACCGCCTGGGCGATAAAGCGGGCCGCGCTGGCCGAGCAGTTCACGCTGGTCAGAATGCCCAGATAGTTGCGCGTGCCGACCTTGCCATTGGCGCGTTTATAGCCCTGAAAGGTGGCACGCTCGAAATCGGCGAGGAAGTTGACCTCGCGCACATCCCGGCCGATGGCGTAGTCCCGGTCGAAGTCGGCCATCGCGCAATTGTGGACATGCACGTGTGCGCCCGGGGCAATGTCGTCGCTGGCGAAGCCGATAATCTGGTCATACTTCCTCACCGGCTCTCCGGAGCGGATGGCTTGCGTCGCGATCTTGTGTCCTGCAGGCACCGTTTCACGCGTGGTTACGCTTTCGACGGGCGTGTTCGGCAGAATATCCGTCCGCGCCACGACGACGTTATCGACGGGGTTCAGGCGCAGGTAGATCGGCGGGGTGGCAGTCATCGGGGCGGCTCCAGCGTGTTCTTCTTCGGACACAGTCGTCCCAACGATAGCATTCCACCGCCGCCATGAACATGACATGGACTGCACGCTCAGGGCGAAGCCGAGGGCGCTTCCCGGCGGAAAAAGATAATGACCTCGCCAATGTCGAAACCGTATTTGCTGACATAGGCGCGGTTGATCAGCGTGCGGTCGTCCTGCAACCACATCCAGTCGTCAAAGTCGGCCCGGAAGGTTCCATCGGCCGTTTGCAGATCGAAGGTGTAGCGGAAATTGAACGCATTGCCTCTCACCTCGCCCGTCGCCTCGCCCACCACACCTTCCGCCTTGCCCGTCCAGGTGTTCGGTCCGGCTTTCTGCAGGCGCCAGATGCGCTCTT
>CAYYSC010000622.1:0-1724 GCA_964474065.1 uncultured Rhodospirillales bacterium
AATGGATACGATGCCGCCAATGACCGCGCCGACCAGAATGTAAACGGCGACGAAAAAGTTGAAGGCGTCGGGCGATACGAACTCGCTCGCGTAGGTGAACAAGGCACCGCCGATGCCCGCGTACATGGCGCTGATGCCAAAGGTGGTGGTTTTCACCAGCGCGTTGTTGATGCCCATGGTTTTCGCCGCGATCGGGTTGTCGCGGATCGCCATCATCGCGCGGCCGGACCGGCTATGCAAAATACACCAAGTGAGCACCATCAACAGCAACATGATGGCAAGAACGAAATAATAGAGAGACTGATCGGCACTCAGGCCCTCAATCATCGGCTCCGGCTTCGGCACGAAAATCCCCTGCACGCCGCCGGTCCAGTGCTCAAACGCATCGAACTTCAGCAATTGCGGGGTGGCGACCGCAAGGGCAAACGTGGCAAGGGCAAGGTAAAGCCCTTCCAGCCGCAGCGCGGGCAAGCCGAACAGAAAGCCGACGATAAACGCCACCACGGCCACCGCCGGGATCGCCGTATAGGGTCCCCAGCCGAAATGTTCGATCAGGATCGCCGCCGTATAAGCGCCAACGGCAAAGAAAGCACTGTGCCCTACCGAGAACTGACCATTGTAACCAGTTAGGACATTCAGGCCGAGAATGGCAATGCCATAGGCCAGAGCCAGGGTGAACTGGTAGGTGACGAAGTTTGAAACCATAAATGGTACGGCAATGCCGAACGCGACGGCCAGAAGAAAGCCGATCAACAAGCCCAGCGAAATTGGATTGGGACGGGCCATGGCTCTCTTACACCCTCCGCACGACGACGCGGCCGAACAGACCCGCCGGCTTGAACACGAGTACGCCCACGATGAGGATGAGGGCGAAGGTCAGCTTCAACTCGCTGCCGCCTGGCACGTACTGGCCGACCCAGTTCTCCAGTACCCCAACGATGAGCCCGCCAACGACTGCGCCGCCGGGACTCGTCACCCCACCCAGAAGCGCGCCGGCAAAGCCGTACAGGAGCACGCCACTCATCATATTCGGCTCCAAATAGACGATGGGCGCCACCAGAATGCCGCCGACCGCGCCGATCGCAGCTGCGAGTCCCCACCCAAGTGCCAGCATCCATCCCACGGAGACGCCGACCAAGCGGGCAGAATCGGGGTTTGCCGCCGCAGCGCGCATAGCAAGGCCGACACGCGTGAACTTGAAGAAGACGAACACAAGGAGCAGTACAAACAAGGTCAGGACGATCACACCTAAATTGTGAATCCCGATGAGATTGGATTCGTACCCCACCGTGGCGGCATCGGGGAAAAGACTGGGAAACGGCTTGATCGTGAAATCCCAGATCCAGCCTGCAACGTTATTGAAAATCATCAAAAGGCCGATAAACACAACAATCTGGTTCAGGACGGGAGCGTTCTCCACGGGACGGATGATGATCCGCTCGATCAGCACGCCAGCGACAAACGACACGCCGATAGCCAGAACAAAAGCCAGCCAGACCGGCGCACCCATCCCCAGAAATGTCCAGGCGATAAAGGTCGAGAACATCGCCATCTCGCCCTGGGCAAAATTAAAGTGATCGGTGGCTTGGTAAATCATGACCACCGCAAGGGCGACGCACGAGTATATTGAGCCGATAGCCAAGCCCGCTAGCGTTAATTGCAGAAATAGATCCATGTTCCCCCGCCCCTAATAGCCGAGATAGCTTCGGCGGATATTTTCGTCG
>CAYYSC010000623.1:0-1716 GCA_964474065.1 uncultured Rhodospirillales bacterium
GACCCTCGCTGCCCTGATCTGGCCCACCCTGCCAGGCGATGGCGAGCAGGCGATTGTGAGTGCCGGAGGGCTTGAGCTTTACCTGGACGGCGAAGGCACGCTTGCCGGCCGGGCAGGGGAGACGGTGGTGAGCACCGGACGGCAGGTGTCGGCCAGGGAATGGTGTGAAGCCCGGCTCTCCTACGACAGCTCCAGCGGTGTCTTGACGGTGCGGCAGCAGCCGCGTTCGATCTGGCATGGCCCGGCCGAGGCGAGCGCCGCCGTGCCCGGCTTCGCGTATGAGAAGGGCTCGCCGCTGCTGATCGCGGCCGCGCTCCGCGACGGCGCGGCGGACCGGCATTTCGACGGCAAGATCGAGGCGCCGGCGGTCTACGCCGCCACCTCGCCCGACCCGGCCCGGCTCGCGGCCAGATGGGACTTCGCCCGCGCGACCTCCACCTGGCGGATCGAGGACACGGGTCCTGGCGGGCATCACGGCCGGTTGGTCAATCACCCGGCCCGGGCAATGACCGGTGCGGCCTGGGACGGCGCTGAGATGAACTGGCGGCGGAAACCGGAACACTACGGGGCCATCCACTTCCATCGGGACGACATTTATGACTTTGGATGGGAGACGGATTTTTCCTGGACCGTGCCGGAGAACTTCCCCTCTGGTGTCTATGTTGTCCGCATCCGCCAGGGCGAGCAAGAAGACGCCGTTCCCTTCTATGTCTGCCCGCCAAAGGGACAGCGCACGGCCGATCTTTGCGTGCTTGCCTCAACGTTTACACACGTGATCTACGGCAACCATTCGCGGCCCGACTTCAAGCCGGAATGGATGGACGCTTTCGCACGATGGAACGCCTACCCCTGGAATCCGGCACAGTACGAAGAACTGGGATGCTCAACCTACAACTTCCACCGCGACGGCTCCGGCATCTGTCATTGCTCGCACCTGCGGCCCCTGCTGAACACGCGGCCCGGCTACATCACCATGGGCTATGGCGAAGGTTCCGGCTTGCGCCACTTCCAGGCGGACAGTCATCTGACATGGTGGCTGCATGAGAAAGGCATTCCCTACGACATCGTCACCGACCGGGAACTGCACGAGGACGGTTTCGCAGCGATCCAGGGCTACAAGGCCGTTACCACCGGCAGCCATCCCGAATACCACACGCCGGAGACCCTGGACGCCCTGCTGACGTACCGCAACAGCGGGGGCAAGTTCCTGTATCTGGGCGGCAACGGCTTCTATTGGCGGGTTGCGATCCATCCCGAGGAGAAGGGAATCGTCGAAATCCGGCGGGCAGAGGGCGGCATTCGCGCCTGGGCGGCCGAGCCGGGCGAGTACTACAATGCTTTCGACGGCGGATATGGCGGTCTTTGGCGGCGCAACGGCCGGCCGCCCCAGCACTTGGCAGGCGTGGGCTTCACCAGCCAGGGCCAGTTCGAGGGCACCTACTACCGCCGCACGGCTGAGAGCCATGCTCCCGACCTTGCCTGGATTTTCGAGGGCGTGAAGGACGAGATCATCGGCGATTTCGGTTTCTCCGGTGGCGGCGCGGCCGGCTATGAGCTGGACCGCGCGGATGTGCGCCTGGGCTCGCCGGAGGCCGTGCGGGTGTTGGCCCGATCGGAGGAGCACCCCGACCATTTCGTCCTGGTGCCGGAAGAACTGCTGACCCATCTGACCACCTGGGCCCAACAGCCTATCGACGAACTGATCCGCGCCGACAT
>CAYYSC010000624.1:0-1700 GCA_964474065.1 uncultured Rhodospirillales bacterium
CCTTCATGCACGAGATGTCCGGCGGGCGTTTCACCCCCAGCATCGGCATCAGCCACGGGCCGAGCCTGCAACGCATGGGCGTGACGCCGGGCAAGCCGCTCGGCGATATCCGGGACTTCGTCACTCGCTACAAGGCGATTGAAGGCTATGGCGATCTTGCGCCAGTCGTCCTTGCCGGCATGCGGCGGAAGATGATCGAACTGGCGGGAGAGATCGGGGACGGCCTGGTGTTCGCAAACGCCGCGCGCTCCGCCGTGCCGACCTCCATCGGCTATTTGCCGGAGCAGTGCCAAAAAGACCCGAACTGGTATATCGGCTGCATGACGCCGACCTGCATCAGCGATGATGTCGACGCCGCCAAGGCCGTGCACCGCAAGACGCTGTGGCGCTACGCGCAGCTGCCGAACTACCGCAACTATTGGAAGTCGGTTGGCTTCGAGGAGGAGATGGCCGGCATCGAAAAGTGCATCGCCAACGGGGACCTGGAGAAGATCCCGCACTTCCTGACCGACCGCTGGCTGGCCGAAACTACCATGTTCGGCACGGCTTCCCAGGTGCGGGAGCAGGTCGAGGCCTGGTACGACGCCGGCGTGAAGGTGCCCATCGTCGTGCCGTCCAGCGCCGCCGGCAACCAGTTGAAGGCCGTGCAGGAAGTCTTCGACGCCTTCGGCACTTAAGGCGAGGGCAAGCCAGGCGGGATTGTTCCCACCTGTTGCTTTTGGAGGCCGGGTTGGAAACAATCCGGCTCAAGTCGCTTTGGCCACAAATTGTTGGCTGAAGGACATTTCGAATCAGGAGCAGTGTCGATGAACGCACACGCAGGGGAAACGACCGCCACAAAGGAAAAGATCGACGCCGTCTATGATGCCGTCGTCGTTGGCGCCGGCTTCGCCGGTATGTACATGCTGCACTCGCTGCGCCAGCAAGGCTTCACGGCTCGCGTTTACGAGGCGGGTAGCGATGTCGGCGGAACCTGGTATTGGAACCGCTATCCAGGTGCGCGCTGCGACGTGGAGAGCGTGCAGTACTCCTACTCCTTTTCCCCGGAACTGGACCAGGAATGGAGTTGGTCGGAGAAATATTCGCCACAGCCGGAAATTCTGGCCTACGCCCGGCACGTAGCGGACCGTTTTGACCTGCGCAGGGACATCCAATTCGACACGCGCGTGACCGCTGCGCACTTCGACGATGCGAAGAAACGCTGGGTCGTGGAGACCGACCAGGGCGAGCGGGTGGAAGCGCAGTTCTGCGTCATGGCTGTCGGCTGCCTGTCGGCCGCGAACAAGCCGCCCTTTCCGGGCCTCGACGAGTTCCCGGGGCCCGTCTACCACACCGGCGAGTGGCCGCATGAGGACGTGGATTTCACCGGCAATCGCGTCGCGGTGATCGGGACCGGCTCCAGCGGTATCCAGTCCATCCCGATCATCGCGGAGCAGGCCAGCCAGCTTACCGTGTTCCAGCGCACTCCGAACTACTCCGTACCGGCCTGGAACGAGCGGATGGACCCGGAGTATGAGGCCAAGGTGAAGTCGGATTATCCCGGGCTGCGGGCCAAGGCGCGGGCGCGGCCGACCGGTTTCTACTTCCCCTTCAATGCCCAGTCAGCCCTCGAAGCAGCGTCGGAAGAGCGCCGGAAGCAATACGAGGAGGCATGGCAGCGCGGCGGCCTACCGTTCCTCGGCGCCTACGGCGATCTGCTG
>CAYYSC010000625.1:0-1691 GCA_964474065.1 uncultured Rhodospirillales bacterium
CCGTCCAAATCCGCAAGCGGCTTGGCCGCCGCCTCGATCAGTGCCAGCGTCCCCTCAAGGTCCGCGCCCGCGAACACCGGTTCGAGTTCGGGATACCCCGCCGGTGGCACCACCGTCCCGGCATAACGATACGGGGCAAAAAATCCCTGAGGCCTCAGCCCCAGAACCGTCTGCAGCCCCATGCGCAGTCGCCGCAGGCGCTTGCCCGGCGTCCGTCTTCTCCCGTTGATGAGCCGCTTCAATCCGTCCAGCCTCTGCCCGGCGTTCCAAGAAAGGGGAGCACGCAGGAAGCCAGCAGCAAGCGCTGTTTGCCGAAAGCGCACTCCTCGCGCGCGTCCAGCACTGCGATTTTCCCGCCGCCATGCAGCCTAGCGTTCAAATCTGGTGCTGGCGTGAAGGGCACATTCCGGCTCACCTCATTTCCTTCCAAGGGCTTCAGACGGAAACGCCGGACGCAGCATTCCGCTCGGCCCGGCGTTCTTCAACGGTATCTGGACGAGACCGTCAGGCGTCGACGGGCTCGACCTTGGTCCGGGACAGTTTCATGGTGTCCTGGCCTTCGATCCGGATCAGGCGGGTCGAGTCGGCACGGTAGGGCGCGTGAACCGCCCCGACCGGATAGTAATAGGCATCGCCGGGCTCCAGCTTGTATTTGCGGGATAGCTTTACCTTGGCCGGTTTGTCGCCTTTGGCCGGCTCGACGATTTCCCAGTCGGTCATCTCGGTCTCGCCGATCGCCTGGCCGTAGATCGCCCAGGTCGGGCCGTGGTCATGCGGCGAGCCCTGCTTCGGCCCTTCGTAGACATGGGCGCAGATGCAGAAGCCGAGTTCCGGATCCTCATAGATCACCGTGCGTTCCTTGTCCGGGTTGTCCGGCAAGTACTTTGTCACGAATTCGGGATCCTTGCAGGCCTGGGAGACATAGTCCCGACACTTGGCCATGCCGCCCTCGCCGGGATCGGCTTTCAGAGCCTCGCGGCAATCGGCGGCGAACTGTTCAAGGGTGTAGGACATGGGCTTCTTCCTTCGGTGAAGTTCAACCGGGCGCAGACGCCCGCCACTCATACGGCAGTTTATCCGCCAAAACGGCACCGGGCAAATTGATCTGCCTCAACCGGCTCGTCATTTCTGGAAGATTTTCACCCTTGGATTTTCACCAGCTTGCGCAAGGTGACTGTTTCCGGCCCGACCGGATTGCCCATGTTGCGCTGATTGGTGAAGCTCACCTCGCCCAAATAAATGTCTCCGTGCCGGTCTACGGCCAGCCCATGAGGCGCGAGGAATTGGTTCGGGGCTGTGCCCGGCCCGAGATGACCGATGCGGGCAATCGTTTCGCCCGTGTTGGAGACCACGGAGACGCGCGGGCCGATGTTCGGCATCTGCATGTTGACCCCCATGCCGGGGCCCAATTCGCCGATATAGAAGTTGCTCGTGCCCGCGCCGCACATGCAAAGACCGCAGGGGCGGTGCATGTTGCCCCACTGGGTCTCGTACCTGCCATTGCCGTCGAACACCTGCACCCGGTGGTTCTCTCGGTCGGCGACATAGACCCAGCCGTCGGCGTCGCAGCAGATGTTGTGCGCGATGTTGAACTGGCCCGGATCGGTGCCCGGCTCGCCCCAGGAAAACAGCAGCTTTCCGTCCGGCGAGTATTTGTGGACGCGGGCGTTGCCGTAGCCGTCGGAGACGTA
>CAYYSC010000626.1:0-1690 GCA_964474065.1 uncultured Rhodospirillales bacterium
ATATCAATCCCAGCCGTCCCGCCCGTACGCAGGTCTATCCCGGGGTGGTCGAGACTCTCCAGCAACTAAAAAAGCGAGGCGTGCGCCTGGGATTATGCACCAACAAGGCTCAAGAGGCGACAGAACTCGTTCTGACCAAAACCGGCCTTTCGGCGTTTTTCGACTGCGTTGTCGGCCAGGACTTTGCGCCGAAGCCAAAGCCCGATCCTGCTCATGTGAGAGCCGTCCTAACGGGACTGGATAGCCCGCAAATCGCCGTGATGGTCGGGGACAGCGGCAACGATCTGGCGGCCGGTCGCGGTGCCGGCCTGCCGGTCGTGCTGGTGACCTATGGCTATAGCACCAAGGGACCGCTCGCGGCCGCTGACGCCACCATCGACCGGTTTGCGGACCTGCCGGATGCCTTGGGCCGCGTTCTGGGCTAGAAGCCTGTCTCGACGCCCAGCAAATCCCGCCAGAGTTCCCGCTGGGGGCCAGGATCATTCAACTGGCGAATGGCGGCCCCAACCTCGGCAGCGTGTGAACGCCAGACCGGAAGGCCGTCGATTGCCTCCTGAGCCGCCCCGAGCCACGCTTCCGGCGTGTTCGCGGCAAGCGCTCCGGCGCCGCTGGACGGTACCGCATCCGCATGCAGCCAAGATTCGCTGAAGAGGCCAAACGCGCCGGTCAGCGCCTGCTCCGTCAGCTTGTTGCGCGACCGTCCAGCCGCGAATGGCGTATCGAGAGTGGGGTAGAGACAGAGATCGAAGCGTTCCCCCGACAAACGCTGCTCATAGTCGCTCCACGGCACCGGCCACCGCAGCCGGACCTGCGGGTGCCCGGCGATAGCCTCCGGCCAACGGGGACCACCCGGCAATATCAGGTCCACATCGCCACGTGCGGCCAGCAAACCGGCAAGGACGGGGACCAGGAAGCCCAGTTCCGCCTGATGGCTGCCCGTGCCCAGCACTGCCACCTGAACCCGGCCCGGCAAAGCCGGTGCGCTTAGCTTTTGCTCCAGCCCCTCGAACAGTCGCCGATGCCACACAGGATCGGTCCGCAAGGTCGGACCGTACGGAAGCAGGTGATGTAGGAGATAGTCGGAACAGACCACAATCGCCGAGGCTCGGCGCAGCAGCGGCTGGAATACCCGCTGCCAACGGTCAGCCAGCCGTGCGCGGTAGTTTTCGGGCAAGCCGACATCGCTGGCATGGGCCGCGACGTGATCGTCAACCAGATAAACGAGCTTGCGCGAACGGTCGTCGAGCGCCTGGCCGACGGCCTCCGGCAGGTCCTGGCGGATGACCAGGTTTGCCCGCGACGTGCGGAAGCTGTTCGTCCCGGTTTGTTCGACCAGCCCGTCGGCGATCCAATCGGCACAGGCGTTGAGAAAATAGAGGGCGGTCGTTGGCAGCAGACCCCGCCGCCAGAGCAGCGCATCCGGCCGGGAAGGGTAGATCAGGTTGCGCCAATTGTTCATGCCGGCGCAGCCTTTTCCGCCGCCTTATGGCAGTCGCCGCAGCACTTCCGCGGCGACGGCGGGAGAAGCGGTGAGTCCGGGCGATTCAATGCCGTAGAGATTGACAAGCCCAGCGATGCCATGCGTCTCCGGCCCTTGGATCATGAAATCGGGTTGCGGTTCGCCCGGACCATGGATCTTCGGCCGGATTCCCGCATACGAGGGAACGAGCGCCCCATCCTTCAGGCCGGG
>CAYYSC010000627.1:0-1681 GCA_964474065.1 uncultured Rhodospirillales bacterium
GGGATCGCTGGGCACCGAGAGAATGGTTCGCGGCGCAAGGCCGGCCAGCCCAGCCCTGAGTTGCGCCAAGCGGGGCGAGCCATTTGGCGCCCGCGCCAACCGCGGGCTATCCCCAGCAACCATGTCAAGCACCAAGTGACCGGTCTCGCCCATCAATTCCACCATATTAATTGAGAGCCCCGTCGTCTGGCCGACCGTCAAGCCGACCGGCACGCCAGAGCCGAGCTGACCAGCCAACATCGCAAGTGAGCCGTCGGGACCTGTCATCTGGGTGCCGACGAGGCTTTCGGGGAGGATGGGTTGGCCGGTGAGTTGCGGAATAAGGTCGAAAAGATGCGTCGCAAGATCCTCGATGGCACCGCCGCCACCGCCCCGCTGCGCTTTCCATGCCGGTAGCGAACGGCGCGCTGAGGTGAACATTCCGCGCACGGCCTTGAGATCGCCAATCTCACCGCTTCGCAAGCGCTGCCGTGCCGCAATGGCCGCCGGATGAAAGCGAAAGTTCAGCCCAGTCATGCCTACCCGACCGGCAGTATCTCGCGCGGCTATCATCGCTTCGGTATCTTCGAGCGAAAGCGCCAAAGGTTTTTCGACGTAAACGTGAACTCCAGCCGCCAGCGCAGCGATAGCGGCGGGCGCATGGAGGGCGGGCGGCAGGCAAATCACTGCTGCATCGATTTCTCCGAGCGCCAAGGGCCGACGCCAGTCGGCATAGAGCGTAGCGCCAGGGGCGACTGCGGAGAGACGCACTCGCGCTGCAGGGTCGGTGTCAGCCAACGCAGTAAGCCGTACACCCTCCATCCGAGCGAGAATTGGACCGTGGAAATAGCCCGCGATGCGTCCGCAGCCGAGCAAACCAACCCGAAGCGTCAATTTCGCTCCTCCGCCCGTCGGGCCATCAGATACCCCGCCACCATAGCGAACTGGCTAAGCCCCAGGAGCCCCGCCTGCATCAATCGGCGACGTCCTGGGCGACGCAGCGGCCAAGTCACCAAGCCCAGATAAAATCGCAACGACTCAAGGCGCGGTCGCGCGTCGCCGCGGCGTTCCAGAGCACGATGAAGGCTGCGCGCGCCGCGGCCATAATTGGCGTGCTGCCGAAGGAATTGGCGCAGTGTCAGGTCATGGCGATGGTCAACCGCCGCCGCCTCAGCATACACGAGCGCGCCTCCGGCCGCGCTCCAGCGCAGGCCGAGATCACGGTCCTCACCAGCCGCGAGGGGAAAGCTCTCATCGAAACCGCCGAGCGACAAAAAATCTTCTCGCCGACAGGCCAGATTGTTGCTCGTAAAAAACCTCCCCTCCCCGCCGCTGCGATCGTGTTGATCGTAGAGAAAAGCACAGAGCGATTGGCTTGCCTCGGCGAAGACGTTGTCGGATAAACAGTTCTTGACGTGACCGCCCACCATTCTCCAGGGAACGGCCCCCTGCGCCTTCGCCAGCCTGGCTGCCCATTCCGGGTGCGGCTCGCAGTCGTCGTCCGTGAAGCAAAGGATTTCAGCCCCCTCCGCCGCCCGGGCGCCGGCGTTGCGCGCCGCCGCAGGGCCAGCGTTCTCCTGCCGTAGGCACGTTACCCAGTCGCCGGCGCGCGCACAAACGTCCGCCAGCGGCACATCCGATCCGTCGTCAACGACGATTGTACGGTACGGACCGCCCACCTGCCGGGCGAGCGCTGTAAGAC
>CAYYSC010000628.1:0-1647 GCA_964474065.1 uncultured Rhodospirillales bacterium
CCAAACCAGCCCGGTAAGCGCGTCCAGGCAGGCCTTGCCGATGTTGTCGACGTCGATGCGGTCGTTACGGCCGAGCCCTTCGATCCAGATCTGCACCGCATAGGTGCGGTAATCCGGCCCGCGCCCCTTCAGGGGCCCGCGGAACAGGGGTGCCAGATTCTGGCGCAGGCCGCGGCTGCTGGTGGAGGTGCCGGCCGCCTGCATCAGGAAAGCGTCGTCCAGCAAGGTCGCGCGCAACCGCGCACTACCCACCCAGCCGCTCATGCAGGCCGGACGAACAGCCCCACCAATTCCAGGTGCGGCGTGTACACGAATTGATCGACTGGTATCACGTGGGCGAGTTCGTAGCCCGCATCGGCCAACGCGGCGCCGTCGCGCGCGAAGGTCCCTGGATTGCAGGAGACGTAAATGATCGCGGGTACTCCGCTCTCTGCCAGCGAATCGATCTGCGCTGCCGCACCGGTACGCGGCGGGTCAAGTAGCACTGCATCCGCTTCCGCCAGTTCCCGCGGCATCAGCGGTTGCCGGACCAGGTTGCGCGTCCGGCCGGCGATCCGCCCGCCGAGAGCATTGCGGCCGGCCGCCTGGGTTAGCGCCTTGACCATGGCCGGATCGCCCTCGTAGGCCGCGACACGAAATCCGGCTTTTGCCAGAGGCAGGCCAAAAGCGCCGCAACCCGCGTAGAGCTCCGTCAGATGAAGCGTGTCCGGCGGAATCAATTCCTGTATCGCATGGCGCAGCGCAGCCTCTCCCTCTGCGCTCGGTTGCAGGAAGGCGCCCGGCGGCGGATGCACGGGCACGTCGCCGAAATGGACCTCCGGCGCATCGAACTGAACGACGACCTCCGGTTCCGCCCGCTCGTCCTTTTGCAGGCTGAGGCGGGTAAATCCATAGGCACCGGCAAAATCGACCAGGGCCATGCGGTTTCGGGCGTTAAGGTTGATCTTGCCAACCAGAAGCAGGTCCAGGCCGTTCTCCGCTGCCAGTATTTCCACGTCGCACGCCTGCTTCGACTTCAGCAAGCCGGCCAGCAACTCCCGGACCGGGTTGAA
Organism: uncultured Rhodospirillales bacterium; assembly: GCA_964474065.1. Lineage (GTDB taxonomy): Bacteria > Pseudomonadota > Alphaproteobacteria > Bin95 > Bin95 > JACKII01. Next base: position 1,053 of record CAYYSC010000628.1, read on the forward strand.
CTTTTCCCGAATGACGGGGGCGGCGACCACGCAAGTCTTCAGGTCGATGATCTGGTTGCTGCCGCGCTGATTGAAGCCCAGCACGGCGGCCGACTGGCGTCCAATGGCAGAGAAGCGAAGGCGCCGCCGCGCAGGTGTGCAGCGAACCAACTCGCCGATCACATCCGTGGGCAGGCCGCGCCGTTCCAGGGCTTCGAGCAGCAGACCCCGCTTCCATTCGGCATAGAGCGCGTCGTCCATATGCTGGACAGCGCATCCACCGCATTGGGCGAAATGGGGGCAGGGGGCCTCGATCCGGTAGGGCGACGCTTCCAGGCGCTCGACCGGCTTGGCGGCCAATCCATCGGCCCGCGGCTTGCCGAGCTTGACCAGCAGCCGCTCGCCGGGCAGGGCGTCCGGCACAAAAATCGGGCCGGCCTCGCTGTCGGCAATACCATCGCCGCGGCTGCCGAGCTTTTCGATGACGACCTCAGCCGCCCGGTCTGGGCGCGCGGTCTTGGACTGAACGGTGTGCACTCAGCAGAAACTCCAAATTACCTTCGGGACCCTTGATGGGGCTTTCCACAATTCCCTGTACCTCCCAGCCGAGCGTCTC
>CAYYSC010000629.1:0-1646 GCA_964474065.1 uncultured Rhodospirillales bacterium
AGACCGGCGCCAGCGGGCCTATAGTGTTCGGACGCTCCGCACCCCACAATTTGCGGGAGGGCGGATATGACAGAACGCAACCCGGAGGTCCCGCGATGGCAATCGTCACAACCCTAGCCAATACGTCTACATCCATCGCTGCCAACGTCAGCGGGAATGTCTACGTGATCGGCCCGGACGCCATCGTGACCACGGCGGCTGACGCCGTCGATGGCGCCAATACCACCACCAGCAAGCGGATTATCATCCAGGGCAGCCTGGTGGCGGAGCAGGATGGCGTCGACCTTGGCAGTGGCGGGGCCGGCGGGTTCAACCAGGTTCATGTCCAGCCGGGCGGCTCCATTTTCGCCGAGTCGGCTGGCATCGAGGCCGAAGGCGGCAACAATCTCTTCGTCAACGAAGGCAGCATTTTCGGCCTGTCCGACGGCATCTTTCTGCTCAATGACGGTAACACCGTCACCAATTATGCCAACATTACCGGTGGTTCTGACGGAGTGGATTTCACCGGCAATTCTAATGTCCTGACCAATTACGGCAGGATCACCGGCGGTGACGAAGGCGTTGAGATCGCCGGCATGAACAACAGAATTTATAATTATGGCAGTATAATCGGGAGCGACGATTTTGCTGGCAATGAGGCAGTGGAAATATCCAGCTCAAACGGCGAAATCAATACGCTCTATAATTTTGGTAAAATTGTCGGCATAACGAGTATCGGCGCCACGAGCGGCGATGAAACGATCATCAATCGTGGGTCGTTGAGCGGCGCCGTGAACCTTGGCGCCGGGAACGATCGATACGACGGGCGTGGCGGGCAAGTGACGGGCGACATTGCGGGCGGATCGGGCAACGATCTTTATCTGATCGACGACGCGGGCATCTCTCTCGTCGAATCAGTGGGCCAGGGGACGGACACGGTGGCCACGAGCGTCTCTTTCGCTCTCCCGGTCAATTTCGAGAACATGAGCCTGCTTGGCAGCGACGACATCGACGCCTTCGGCAACAGCCAGAATAACATGTTCACGCCGAACAGCGGCGCCAATTTCATCGACGGCGGCGAGGGCACCGACACCATCTCCTATGGCCAAGCCCAGACGGGAGTCGTGGCGCAATTGTTCGGGGAATTCGACTCGTCGGCGATCAATCCGCTGTCGCTTGGCAGCGTAACCGCCCCGATGCTGCGGACAGCAGGGGTCGGTGGCGCCGACGGCGACATTCTGGTGAATGTCGAGCATCTGTTCGGTTCGGCCTTCGACGACATCCTGCTGGGGTCGGTCCAGGCCGACTTGCTGCGCGGACAGGCCGGCGACGATTTTCTGTTCGGAAATGCCGGTAACGATGCCTTGGAAGGCGGTGCGGGGGCCGATCGGTTGAACGGCGGAGCGGGATCGGATTTCGCTGCTTACACGACGGCAGCAGCGGGCGTGCGGGCCGATCTGATTCTGACCGGCACCAATACCGGCGACGCGGCGGGGGACGCGTACGCAAACATTCAGAACCTGCGCGGCAGCATGTTCGACGATACGTTGCTCGGCACTTTCGCTGCGACGCGGCTGGAGGGGATGGACGGCAACGATACCCTGCAGGGAAGAGGCGGCGGCGACACCTATGTCTACCGCGCGGAACTGCCCGAAGGTCTTAGCCTC
>CAYYSC010000630.1:0-1643 GCA_964474065.1 uncultured Rhodospirillales bacterium
GTCCTGGTAGCGGACGCCGTTCACCTCGCACCAAATCTTCAAGTTACCGGGGTCGCCGGCCTCATCCGCCGTGACCAACCATGGACCAAGCGGCCCGAAGTTGTCCGCGCTTTTGCCTTTGGTCGAGCCGCCGCCATGCTCCAATTGGAAACGGCGCTCGGAAACATCGTTAAAGGCGGCATAGCCCGCAACATAGTCCAGGGCCGTATCCGTGGTCACATACCGGCAGACGGAACCGAAAACGACCGCTAGCTCTATCTCATGATCCAGCTTGTCGCTGTTCAAGGGCCGGAGGAGCGGGTCAGTCGGACCGCATAGCGAATTCACCGCTTTGTTGAAAATTTGCGGCTCTTTCGGTGCCTCCTTGTTTACCTCCGCGGCATGGTCCCTGTAATTCAGGCCAAGACAGATCATCTTGCCAACGCCGGCCACGGGTGGTCCAAGCCTGGGAGAACCCACGACGAGCGGCAGGGCCGATGGCTCAACCCCTTTCAAGGCGGCCAGCCCTGGTGGTGAAAGCTGGTCTGCACCGATATCCGGAACGAGGAACGACAAGTCGCGCAACCGGCCGTCACTATCGATCAAGCCTGGTTTTTCCGCCCCGATTTCACCGTACCGGACAAAACGCATGGGAATTTTCCTCGAACTTGGTTTCGGATCGGCGGCGCTTCCGAGACACCGCTTCAAGGCGCGGAGTATCCGTGATCGTCCTTGTCTGCGCTACCCGGTTTTCCGGCTGCCGGATATTGTCATGGGCGGCCTGCGCCATCCCCCCGCTTGCAGGTCACTAGCCAGACCGCTATCGGGAGTACGGCATCCCTTTTCGTTCGTTTCGAGGTTTCCCTATGGCGCCAATCCGCGTCGCCGTCGATATCGGCGGCACCTTTACTGACTTGCAGTTGATAGACGAGGCAAGCGGCGCCTGCTGGGCCTTCAAAACACCTACCACCCCGGCTGATCCATCCGAGGGTTTGCTGAACGGTTTGCGCGGCGCGGCGGAGCGATTCGGCTTTTCGCTCGGGGATATCGGACTGATCCTGCACGGCACCACGATCGCGACCAACGCCGTGCTGGAGCGAAAACTCGCCATGGGGGCATTGCTCACGACGGCGGGCTTCCGCGATGTGCTGGAGATCGGCCGCCACCTGCGCAAGGACATTTACGGCCTGAGGGCGGAGCCGCGCTCTCTGCTGATCCCGCGCCAGCACCGGTTCGACGTGACCGAACGCGTCCGCGCCGACGGTTCGGTCGAGACGCCGCTGGACGAGGCAGAGGTGCGGGCGTTGGCCCGCCGGCTGTTGGAGGCGGAAATCGAGGCCGTGGCGGTGTGCTACTTGCATGCCTACCGCAGCTTCGCCCACGAGCGGCGGACGGCGGAAATTTTGGCAGAGGAAGCACCTGGCATCCGGGTGTCCCTCTCCCATCGGGTCAGCCCGGAAATGCGGGAGTTCGAGCGAACGTCAACTACCGTCTTGAACGCCCTGTTGATGCCGGTGGTCGGCGCCTATCTGGATCGGATCGAAAAACGCCTCGCCGAGGCCGGCGTGGGCGCCCTGCTTTATTTGGTGCAATCCAATGGCGGCGTGACCACACCGGCGGTCGCTGCCGAACAGCCCGCCCGGCTGCTGCTTTCCGGCCCCTCC
>CAYYSC010000631.1:0-1636 GCA_964474065.1 uncultured Rhodospirillales bacterium
GCTGACGGCTGGCGCATATTGGAACAGGTGCAGGACCGGGCTGCGGTATTGCTGGCCTTCGAGCAGGTCGGCGGCGCCCAAAAATGCCTGGAGGATGCCAAGGAATACGCGCTGAACCGCTACGCCTTCGGGCGGCCCATCGCCAGCTTCCAGGCGATCAAGCACAAACTGGCCGACGTTTACATGGCGACGGAGCTTGCACGGTCGAACGCCTACTTCGGCGCCTGGGCGCTGAACACCGGCGCGGCGGAGCTGCCCGTGGCGGCCGCCGCCGCCCGCGTCGCCGCCAACAAGGCTTTCACGCTTGCAGCGGAAGAGAACATCCAGACCCACGGCGGCATGGGTTTTACCTGGGAATTCGACTGCCACCTCTATCTCCGGCGCGCCAAGCTGCTGGCCCTCGCCCTCGGTGGCGAGCGCACGTGGAAGAACCGTCTGGTCAGCCAGCTCGAACGCCGGAACATCGCCGCCACTCAGGCCGCTTAAGGAGACCCCCATGGATTTCAGCGATACCCGCGAAGAGGCCGAATACCGCGCGAAAGTACGCGCCTTCCTCGACGCCAATGCGGAGAAACGCGAACCCGGCAAGCTGTTCCAGGCCAAATACGGCGACGACAACCTCGTGCCGCTCGCGAAAAAATGGCAGCGCAAGAAGTACGATGCGGGCTTCGCCGGCATTACCCTGCCGAAGGAATACGGCGGCCAGGGCGGGACGCAGATCCAGCAGGTTATCTACAATCAGGAAGAACAGAATTACCTGGTTCCCCGCGGGGTCTATGAGATCGGGCTGGGCATGTGCATCCCGACCATGCTCACCTACGCGACCGAGGCGCAGAAACAGCGCTATGCCCCCGCTGCGCTGAAAGGCGACGAGATTTGGTGCCAGCTATTCTCGGAGCCGGCGGCCGGTTCGGACGTCGCCAACTCCAAGACCCGGGCGCTGCGCGATGGCGACGACTGGATCATCAACGGCCAGAAGATCTGGACTTCCGGCGCGCACTTCTCCGATTTTGGCATCATTGTGGTGCGCACCGATCCCTCCGTGCCGAAACACAAGGGCATGAGCTTCTTCTTTCTCGACATGAAATCGCCGGGGATCGAGGTGCGGCGCATCAAGCAGATCAGCGGCACCAGCAACTTCAACGAGGTCTTCTTCACCGACGTGCGCGTGCCGGACAGCCAGCGCCTCGGTGGCGTTGGCGAGGGCTGGCGGGTCGCCTTGACCACGCTGATGAACGAGCGCCTGGCGGTTGGCATGACGCCGCCGCCGGATTTCGACGAGATCTTCGCGTTTACCCGATCGGTGGAACTGGAAAGCGGCCCGGCCATTCGGGACAGCAGCGTACGGGAGCGGCTGGCAGACTGGTATGTCGAAATGCAGGGCCTGAAGCTGACGCAATTCCGCACGATCACTGCGCTCAGCCGCGGTGAGGCGCCGGGCCCGGAGGCCTCGATCACCAAGATCATCAGCGCCAACAAGCGTCAGGACATCGCCAACTTCGCCATGGACCTGATGGAACAGGGTGGCGTGGCCATGGGCGCCGACCAGCCGATGGCGGGCCTGTTCCAGGAGGCGATGTTGAGTTCGCCCTCCGGCCGGATCGCCGGCGGCACGGACGAGATCCTGCGCAATATC
>CAYYSC010000632.1:0-1629 GCA_964474065.1 uncultured Rhodospirillales bacterium
CGAAGCTTTCGTCCTCCTCCGCCAGGACGCGCACCTCGTAGCCGGCCCGGCGCATCAGAACGGCTTCGACTTGGTCGTGGCTCAGAATATGGCCCGAGAATGGGCCGGTTCCCGGCAGAACGGGAAGCTGGCAGTGCGCATGGAAAGCGTCCATGCGAATCACGGCATTATGTCCCCAGAATGGACCGCAATCGGCCTGCCACCACGCAGAGCCCAGCGTATAGCTTCGCATGCCGTGCCGCATGCCGAACTGGAATGCCCGAGTGAAAAACGTCCGGGACGGCGAACCAACAACCAGTCCCTGCAGGATGCCGATCTCCGGCGATGCCTGCATGATCCTGACAAGGCGCAAGATGGCCTTGGCCGACATGCGGCTGTCCGCGTCGAGCGGCAGAAAATAATCGTATTGGCCGTGAAACCCGGCGCAGAAGTCTGCAATATTGCCCGCCTTGAAGCCGGCGTTTTCCGTCCGCCGGCGGTAGTGGATGGGGATCAGGCGAGAGGCGCGCCGGCGCCATTTCTCGATCTCGGTTTCCTCGGCAGCCGCGATCGCCGGGTCCGACGTGTCGCTCAGAATATGAAAGGCGAACCGCCGGCCCCAGCCGCTCTGAGCAAGGTCGGCGTGCATGGCTTCCAGCCGGGCGATGACTGTTGCCACATCCTCGTTGCGGATGGCCATGATGACCGCCGTCCGGCTGGTGATAGGGCTATCGGCCACTTGGCGCCCCGCGGCTGGGTTCACATAGGCGGCCGGGTCCTTTGCCCGGAGGGCAATGAGAAACCCGATAACTCCATTCCAAAATCCGATGGAAAGCCAGGGCAGGGTCAACATGTACGCGAAAAGCATGACGCCTTCGGCGACGGTGAACCCGCCCATTCCCAGCAAAACGGCCATGGCCGCAAACAGCCCTGTGATAGTCAGGGCATTCAGACCCGTGACGATCCAACGCCGAACCCTTACCTGCCGCAATGCCGCCAAAGGCGGCGGCATGACCGGCGGGAGCGCCGGCCGCAACGGCGCGACTGCGTTGCCTGTCAAACTCAACTCCAATTCCTGCTTGCCTATGCAAATGGCTTGTACGAAGGCTTGGGGGTTATCCTTGCCGTAATCGGAACGTAAACGTGAACTATGCGCACATCTAAAGGGTTATGGAGCATTGCAAAGGGGCGGATGGCCCTGCGCACGCAGAATTTATGCGCAAAGCACAATGATTTGATCGTTCTCCGGGCCCTCTATTCCGGGGTCAGTCGCGGGACCGAACGGCTGGTGCTGAACGGAGCCGTGCCGGAAAGCGAATACGACCGGATGCGCGCGCCCTTCCAGGAAGGAGACTTCCCGTTTCCGGTGAAATACGGCTACTGCTTCGTCGGCGTGGTGGAGGAAGGTCCGGCGAACCGCCTCGGCGAGACCTGTTTTGCGCTGCATCCTCATCAGGACCGGGCGGCCCTTCCGCCGGACGCTGCCGTACCGCTGCCGCAAGGGTTGCCGGCGCGACGCGCCGTGCTCGCCGCCAACATGGAAACGGCCCTGAATGTCGCCTGGGACAGCACCTGCGGACTCGGCGACAAGGTGCTGGTCGTGGGCAAGGGCGTATTGGGCCTGTTGATCGCCGCGCTGCTCGATCGCAT
>CAYYSC010000633.1:0-1611 GCA_964474065.1 uncultured Rhodospirillales bacterium
GACCAGCATCTTGTCCCAGGTCACGTCCGGGAATTCGTCCGCCACTTCCGCCGCGATCTCGTCCCACATGACCATGCCGAAGCGCTGGGCGTTCGACTTGGTGACGACGGTCAGGAACTTGCGCGGGCGGGCCTGGGCAATGCGGAAAGCATAGCGCATGATCCGGGTGACGCCCGTGCGAGTGAAAATCGCGACCTCGGTCCCGACTTCCTCGGGCATGCCGCGGTGGGTGCGGCCGCCATTGCCGGCATACTCGCCTTCGGAGTTCTCGCGAACGATCACCCAGTCCAGGTCGCCCACATTGGCGTTCCGTAGCGGCGAGGTAATGCCCGGCAGGATCTTGGTCGGCCGCACATTCGCGTACTGGTCGAAGTTCTGACAGATGTTGAGGCGGAGCCCCCAAAGCGTGATGTGATCCGGTACGTCCGGCGCGCCGACGGCGCCAAAGAAGATCGCATCGAATGGCTGGAGTAGCTCCAGCCCGTTCGCCGGCATCATTACCCCGTGCTTCCGGTAATAATCCGTGCCCCAGTCGAAGGTCTCGAACCGGAGCTTCATGTCCCCCATCCGGTCAGCCAGCGCCTCCAGCACGGCAATCCCTGCCTCGATAACCTCCGGCCCGATTCCGTCTGCGGGGATGGCGGCGAACTTGTACTCGCGCATGGCGTCCTTTTCCTGGTAGCGGCTTTACCGGGCCGCCTGTTTGCAACGAGCCGGGCTCGGAGTCACGATGTCATTTGGTCGGGGTGGCGGTAGCATCATAGGCTATCTGGACTTGCCCTCTCCCCGGCCCATGGCGAAGAATTCATCGTTCGGGCGCATCGACAGGAAATTGGCCATCCGGTTGCTGAGGCTGAAAAAGGCGCTGATCGCTGCGATGTCCCAAATGTCGTCATCGGTGAAGCCGTGGCCCCGCAGCGCTTCGAAATCCGCGTCGGCAATGGTGGCGGATTCCTGCGAGACCTTCATGGCGAAGTCCAGCATCGCCCGCTCCCGCGCTTTGATATCGGCCTTACGGTAGTTGACGGCTACCTGGTCGGCGATGAGGGGATTCTTTGCCCGAACGCGCAGGATCGCACCGTGTGCGACGACGCAATAGAGGCAACCGTTGGCGGCAGACGTTGCGACAACGATCATCTCCCGCTGCGCTTTCGAGAGGCCGCCCTCCTTTTCCATCAGCACGTTGTGATAGGCGAAGAAGGCGCGAAGCTCTTCCGGCCGGTGAGCGAGGGCCAGGAAAACGTTCGGCACAAAGCCTGCCTTTTCCTGAACGGCGAGGATCATCGCCCGGAGGTCTTCCGGCAGCTCGGCGAGTTCCGGGACAGGATAGCGGCTGATGGGGGCGGCAGTCATGGTGCCTCGGTTCCTCTGGGACGGTAGGGACGCGCTTGGCGAGCGACAGTCGCGGACCCTAAAGCCTGGAAACGCCCGGACCAAGGCTTCCGTGGCACCGGTTGCATATCGTTGGTGCCTTACAGCCCAACCTGTTCTGCCGCCGGAGGATGCAGGGCGGGCGACAACGCGAATGTCGCCCGCTTTGCGCCGGTCGATTGTCCGTCAGGCGAACACGTTCCAGAGGTCGATGGTGGCAGTATCTCCCGCCAAGTCCTG
>CAYYSC010000634.1:0-1587 GCA_964474065.1 uncultured Rhodospirillales bacterium
GCCGTCGCTGTTCTCGCCCGCAAAGTCATCGAGGCGCAGGGACCGATCCCGATCGCTGCCTTGATGCGGCTGGCCAACACGGCATTGCCGGAGAGCTATTACCGGGCCCAGCAGCCGTTTGGCACGCAGGGCGATTTCGTCACGGCGCCGGAAATCAGCCAGATGTTCGGGGAAATGCTGGCGCTGGCGCTCGCCGATCAGTGGCAGCGCATGGGGGCGCCGGCTTCCGTGGACCTGGTGGAGCTCGGTCCCGGCCGCGGCGCGCTGATGGCGGACGTGCTGCGGATCTGGCAGCGGGCGGCGCCTAGCTTGCTGGCGGCTGCCCGCGTGACGTTGGTGGAAGCGAGCGAGCGGTTGCGCGCGGAGCAGAAGCGGGCGCTCGCTGCCCATGCCGACCGGCTCGCCTGGAGCGACAGGCTGCCGGGGAATGGCCGGCCCCTGTTCCTGATCGCCAACGAATTTTTCGATGCGCTGCCGGTGCGCCAATTCGTACGCACCGCGGAAGGCTGGCGGGAGCGGCTGGTGAACTGGAGCGAGGCCCGCGGCTTTCATGAAGTCCTTGGTCCCGTCACCCGTGCCATGGAGGAGCCGGAAGGCGATCTCTGGGAACACTCCGCCGAGAGCATGGATTGGGCTTCCAGAATCGGCGAACGGCTCGCGGCCGACGGCGGACTTGCCTTGATCGTGGACTATGCGAATCGGCCGGGCGAGAGCAGCTTCCGCGGTATCGCCCGGCACGGCAAGGCAGACCCCTTGGTTGATCTGGGCGCTGTGGACCTTAGCGCGGGCGTCGACTTTCCGGCGCTGACCTCGGAAGCCGGAGGTCAGGGAGCCATTGCTTATGGCCCGGTAGGGCAGGGAAGCTATTTGCGGGCGCTCGGCATCCAAACCAGGCATGCCCAACTCGCCGCCCGTGCAACGCCCGGGCAGCGACGGGAACTCGATGCTGCCTTGGAGAGGCTCACTGACGCGCAGGCGATGGGGGAGGAATTCCGGGTGCTGGCCCTGACGGGGCCGGACAACCCGCCGCCTGCCGGATTCGCCGCCCAGGAGCAGACCGGATCCGAGGAGGCGCCGCAATGTTCCTGACCGCGGGTGCACTTGACGCAGCGCCGGGCGTGCGACACGCCTTTTTCACGCGCGGCGAAGGGGGCAGTGCCGGCATCTACCGTGGTCTCAATTGCGGCTTCGGGTCAGCCGACGATGCGGAGACGGTGCGCGCCAACCGGGCGCGGGCGATGGCGGCACTGGATCTGCCGCCTGAGGCCCTGGCGACTCCGTATCAGGTACACAGCGCAAAGGCGCTGATCGTGGACGCGCCGGAGCAGGCGGCAGGTCAGCGGATCGACGCGCTGGTCACGAACCGCCCGGGCATCGCGCTCGGCATCTTAACCGCCGACTGCGCCCCCGTCCTGTTTTGCGATCCGTTTGCTGGTGTCGTCGGGGCGGCGCATGCCGGGTGGAAGGGCGCGCGTTTCGGCATCGCCGAAGCCGTGGTGCGAGCGATGGAAAGCCTGAGCGCGCGCCGCAACCGCATTCGCGCAACCATCGGTCCCGCCATCGGACCCGAATCCTACGAGGTGGGGC
>CAYYSC010000635.1:0-1584 GCA_964474065.1 uncultured Rhodospirillales bacterium
ATAGTCGATCACCTCCCGAAGGTTTTTCTCCAGGTAGTTGCCCGGATTGACCGAAAGCGTCGAGTCGTCGACGGGTGCGCCATCGGAGATCACCATCAGGATGCGCCGGTCTTCCGGCCGGTTGACGATCCGGCTGTGCGCCCAGGCGAGCGCCTCGCCGTCGATGTTTTCCTTCAGAATCCCCTCGCGCAACATTAGCCCAAGATTCCGGCGCGACCGCCGCCAGGGGGCATCCGCCTCCTTGTACACGATGTGGCGGAGATCGTTGAGACGGCCCGGATTTGCGGGCTTACCGTCGGCCAGCCACTTCTCCCGGCTTTGTCCGCCCTTCCAGGCGCGAGTGGTGAAGCCGAGAATCTCCACCCGAACGCCACAGCGCTCCAGGGTTCGGGCCAGAATGTCGGCGCACATGGCCGCTACCGTGATCGGGCGCCCCCGCATCGAACCTGAATTGTCGATCAGGAGCGTCACCACGGTGTCGCGGAACTCCGTTTCCCGCTCCATCTTATAGGTAAGCGCATGCGTCGGATTAGCCACAATCCGCGCGAGCCGCGCCGTGTCCAGCAGCCCTTCTTCCAGGTCAAAGTCCCAGGAGCGAGTCTGCTGGGCCATCAGCTTACGCTGAAGCCGGTTCGCCAACCGCGTGACGACACCCTGAAGGTTGGCAAGCTGCTGGTCCAGGTGATGGCGCAGGCGGGCCAGCTCGTCGTCATCGCACAGCGCTTCGGCGGTGACAATCTCGTCGAACTGCGTGGTATAGGGCCGATAGATCGCGGCGGCGCTGTTGGAACGATCCTGCGGCCGCTGCTGCGGCGTCGTGGAACCGTCCATCTCGTCCTCGCCGAGGGCGGCGTCGGCGTCCATGTCCATCTCGCCCTCTTCCATGGAAGCGTCATCACTGTCGGACGCATCCATCTCGCCTTCGGCGGACATGGAGGAAGATTCGTCGCTCTCGCCGCTTTCGTCGGACTGAGATTCTTGCTGGTCTTCGGACTGCTCGCCTTCTTCCTGATCGTCGCTTTCTTCCGAAAATTCCGACTCCAATTCCAGCTCTTGGAGCAGTTCGTGAACCATCTGCGCGAAGGCTTCCTGATCATGCGCGGATTTGTTCAGTCTCGACATTGCCTGCAAGGCGCTGTCAGACACCTTCTCCCGCATCATATCGACAAGCGGCCGGGCGTCTTCCGGGACTTTCTGACCGGTCATCGCCTCGCGAGCCAGCATTGCCAGCAAATCCGGCACTTGACTGGCCTCGACCTCCGTCATCCGGCTATAGCCTTTGCGCCGCACCTGTTCTTGCAGTGCTGCGTTGAGGTTTTCGGCCACGCCGGCCCGGTTTCGCGCGCCCAACGCCTCACAGCGGACCTGCTCCACGGCATCGAAAACGGCCCGGGCAGTCTTGTTGCGGGGGCTGTGGCGCCGATGGGTCTTGGCGTCGTGATGGCGTTTGCGCAGCGCCATCGCATCCGATTCGCCCCGGATCTGGGCTACCTCGCCTGGGGGCAGATTGCGCGCCGGCATTTGCAGACGCGCGGTATTGCCGTCCATGCGGGCAGGATCCGGGCCGAACACGACCTCGATCTC
>CAYYSC010000636.1:0-1326 GCA_964474065.1 uncultured Rhodospirillales bacterium
CTATCGAGGATCACCATCTTTTCGCCGGAATCCATCATTTCTTTGAGTTGTTCGGCAGTGACCGAAGGCGTTCCGAAATGGTGCTCCACGTGTTCGCCAAAGGCTTTGGAGGGCACATTGAACCCAGCATAGGTCTCGTAGCCGGCGTCGGACCAGCCGGCGACGCCGCCTTCCAGCACCGACACATCCGTGTAGCCGTAGCCCGTGAGCCTCGCCGCCGCGCGCCCTGCCAGATCCTGGCCTTGGCCCGCGTCGCAGAGCACCACCGGCGCGTCCTTGCGCGGCACGAGGTCGGCCATCAGGAGTTCCAGTCGGGACAGCGGCACCGAGATTGCGTAGAGCAGATGATTGTCGGCAAAGGCCTGCTCCTCGCGCACGTCGACAATGGCAAGCTCGCTGCCGTCATTGGCGAGGGCGCGGAGAATGGAATCGTGCAGTGCCTGAGGCGAGGTGATTTTGGCCACGAGGGAGGCTCCTCTTCTTCGTCCGGTCCCGGTGCGGGTTCGTCTCGTCCCGGTGCGGGCGACCGCAATGATGGGGGTTGCCCGCACTCTAAGCCGGTGCCCCGGCCGTTGCTAGGGCCGCTTGCACGGCTGAACTCTCCCTCATACCTGTGCAACTACTTCGGACAAGGCTCCTGGAAAAGGGTAAAAGAATGGTAACCTCAAGCTCATGACTGCTCCTTTGATCTTCGACCGCCGCCTGGTTCGTGCCCGCCGCGACCGTGCAGCCGCCGGATTTGCCGATCATGCCTTTCTTTACGATGAAGTGGGCGACCGTCTGGTGGAACGGCTCGAACTGATGCAGCGCACCTTTCAGCGCACGCTGGTTCTGGGCGCACGGACGGGCGGCATGGCGGCGAGGCTGAACGGGCGGTTCGGCATCGAGACATTGGTTCAATCGGAATTTTCCGAACGGATGGCACGCGCGGCAGGCGGCCTGGCGGTCATGGCAGATGAAGAACTCCTGCCCTTCGCCGACGGCAGCCTGGACTTGGTGGTCAGTCCGCTTACCCTGCATTCCACCAATGACCTGCCAGGCGCGCTGGCGCAGATCCGGCGGACGCTGAAACCGGACGGCTTGCTGCTGGCCGCCCTGTTCGGCCTTGGCACGCTGGCGCCGCTGCGGGATGGATTTCTTGCCGCCGAATCGGCCGCGGGGCAGGGGACAAGTCCTCATGTGGCCCCTTTTACGGAGGTCAGGGACGGAGGCTCGCTGCTGCAGCGCGCGGGCTTTGCCTTGCCGGTGGCCGATGCGGAGACGGTGATTGTCAGCTACGAAAATCCGCTTCGGCTCTTCGCCGATCTCCGGGGAATGGGGGAAAGC
>CAYYSC010000636.1:1336-1575 GCA_964474065.1 uncultured Rhodospirillales bacterium
AACGATACAGCGTTTGACCGGGCAGGCAATTCCGTTCGAGATCGTTTTCCTGACCGGGTGGGCGCCGCACGAGAGCCAGCAAAAGCCGCTCTCACCGGGCACCGGCCGGGTCTCCCTGGCCAAAACACTGGGCGGAAGGGATGATAACAGAACGTAGGGCTAATATGTTATGCTTGTCCATAAAGGACAAGGAGCGTACATAATCGAGGTAATGGCTAAAACTTTGCAAATAACGGATC
>CAYYSC010000637.1:0-1563 GCA_964474065.1 uncultured Rhodospirillales bacterium
TCGATCGGACTGGCATGGGCGAGCAGACAGGAGCCCTCGCTCTCCTCAAACAGGGAAAAGGTGAAGCGCCACCATTGAGCGGAGCCCCCCATCGTTACCGCAATGTCGGTCGGTGTACCCGGATCACGTTCGGCCCAGTTCCACGTTGTCCAACCGAGCACGTCGATTCCGCCCGCAAGCAGCAGATCGGGGGTGGCTTCCAGCCAGCGCGCATTAGGATCGCCGTCCACAAAGGCACCGGTGGCGGCCATGTTGAGCAGAATGCGATTCACCAATCCGGGCCGCATGAACTCGACCAGAATCAGCGGGGTGCTGACCGTCGCCAGCGCATCCAGGCCTCGGGGTGCCAGCGCCGCGCGCAAGCCAACTTCCCGTTTTGCCGCCGTCGCCATCCGTTCTTCTTCCCTCATAACAGCGATTGACCGGCCGCCGCTTCCGATCCTGTCAAACGATTGCCCCGCGGCCCTGCGCATTCGTCTTAGCGCATCGGAGGTTTCTGCAAAACCTTCCCTTTTCGATCAACTTCCGTTTAGTGTTACCTGCAAGTAAACAATCGTAAATGGTTAACAGCCCGTTAACCAACATTCCCCCCATCAAAGGAGATGCAAGATGAATATGCATACTGACTTGCGCTTGCCTGACGCCGTCACGGTCAAAGGCGGACCCATCACAGAAATCGCGTCGTTTCTGTTGCGGGTCGACAAAATTGCCCGGGAACGGGGCATTCGGTTGCGGGTGCGCACCGACATAGACGAACTGGTCGCCCTGAACCGGCGCGAGACCGAGCGCGGCAACTGGTACCCTTTGTTCCCTATCTTCGACCCGGCCTGCAACGCCGTCGATGCGTCCAACGCCTACTGGATCAGCGGCATCAACGATGCTGGGGAAACGGTCGTCGCCCAGGCCGGACGCCTGTTCGACTGGCGCGGGACCACCCTCGCGGATGAAATGGAGTCGGTGCTCTACGCCGGCACGCCGGAGCATCCACCGTTCCATGTCCGGTGTCCGGCGGCCCATGGTGTCAGCGGCACTGTCTGTTTCAGCGGCAGTACTTGGTTCCATCCGGACTACCGCCGGCTGGGCCTTTCCCGAATTCTGCCGCGTGTCAGCCGGGTGTTTGCCTACAGCAATTTCGATACGGACTGGACGATCAGCATGGTGAAGCGGGAGCTGGTCGAGAAGAACATCGCCGCCGCCTACGGCTACACCGACATTCAGTTCGGAATTTGGGCTCCGGGACATCCGCTTGGCAATCTCGATCTGGCTCTAGTGCGCATGCCGCGTGCCGAGCTCCTGTCGGACCTCCGGCGCTTCGTCGCGGAGAGAGGCGCGGTAGGTCGTCAGGTCGCGTGAAGCAGGGCCCTTGCTGGCTTCGGTTGAGATCAGGACCGAGGCACAAGTGACGACCACCTTGTCGTCGTTGGTCCGCCAGGGCAGGAGCAGCCGTTCGTAGCGGCTGCGCCGGCTCGGCCCTGAATCCGGCTGGATTCTCGCCGTCACGTAGTCGAGGCTGGGCCGCCCAGTCTCGACTACGACATTGTATTGCGCCGCCAGCCACCGACC
>CAYYSC010000638.1:0-1557 GCA_964474065.1 uncultured Rhodospirillales bacterium
GGGGCTCGCCCGCGGCAAACTCTCGGTCATCGGCAACGGCGTCGTGGTTGATCCCTGGGCGCTGCTGGAGGAGATCGAGCGGGTGCGCGGCCAGGGCCTGAATGTGACGCCGGAAAACCTGCGCGTCGCCGAGAACGCCACGGTGATTCTGCCATTTTATGCGAAAATCGATCAGGCTCGCGAGAAAGCGCGCGGAAAGGGGGCGATCGGCACCACCGGGCGTGGGATTGGCATCGCCTACGAGGACAAGGCCGCCCGCCGCTCCATCCGCATGTGTGATCTGGCAGAGCCGGATACCTTGAACGAGAAGCTCGGGCCACTCCTGCTGCACCACAATTCCTTTCTGCGCGGTCTCGGCGAGCCGGAAGTCGATCCGCACGAACTGGTGGCGACACTGGCGGAGATTGCGCCCAAGCTGGTTCCTTATATCGAGCCCGTCTGGCGCCGCCTGCACGCGGCTCAAAGGGCGGGCAAGCGGTTGCTGTTCGAAGGGGCGCAGGGCGCCATGCTTGACGTGGACCACGGGACCGTGCCGTTCGTGACGTCGTCCAACACGGTGGCGGCCTCGGCGGCAAGTGGCTCTGGCGCTGCCCCGGATGCGGTCGGTTACGTGCTCGGCATCACCAAGGCCTATACGACCCGGGTCGGCGCTGGACCGTTCCCAACCGAGCAGCTGAACGATATCGGCCGCTTGCTGGGTGAGCGCGGGCGCGAATTGGGAGTGGTGACAGGTCGCGCGCGGCGCTGCGGCTGGTTCGACGCGGTGATGGTGCGCCAGGCAATTCAGGTGGGCGGCATTGACGGGATCGCGCTTACGAAGCTGGACGTGCTGGATGAAATGCCGGAACTGAAGGTCTGCGTGGCCTACGAGGACGCCAGCGGTGCGCGCTACGACTACCTGCCATCGTCCATGAAGCTCCAGGCGGAGATCAAGCCGATTTACGAAACGCTCGATGGCTGGAGCCAGTCAACCCAGGGCGCCCGTTCCTGGGCGGACCTGCCTGCCACAGCGGTAAAATATGTTCGGCGAATCGAGGAATTGATCGAAGCGCCAGTGGCACTTCTTTCCACTAGCCCGGAACGGGAGGACACGATATTGGTCACGGACCCGTTCGCAGGCTAGGGACGAAAGAGCAAAGGTGGCGCCGCCGCGCTGCCTTATGCCTCCGTCTCGTAGACGGTTTCGCCGCTCTCCCGGTCGACCCCCACCATGGAGACGTCGTATCCCCAAAGCGTCTGCAGATGCTGGAGCGTCATGTCCCGGTCGTTCTCATCGAGCGGAATGCCATCCCGGATGGTGTGTCGAACGCGAAGAACCCGGTCGCCTTTCATGTCGGCGTCGATCACCTGAATGTCTGGATCGGCCATGCCGGGATCATAGGTTCCGGCGAGCGATTGCCGCACGTGGCGATAGCCCCGGTCATCATGGATATCCGCCACCCGGTAGAATGGCTCGTCGCCCTGGTCGGTCAGCACGAACAGGCGCATTTCCCGGATGAGCCGGGGGCTCAAGAACTGCTGGATGAAGGACTCGTCCCGATAGTTCTGCCAGGCATC
>CAYYSC010000639.1:0-1523 GCA_964474065.1 uncultured Rhodospirillales bacterium
GAGATCTACACGGCTCTGAACACTCTTTCCCTACACGACGCTCTTCCGATTTCGGGCCGCTGGGCAAGGTGACCGCCACGTTCGCCTAGCGCTTTCTTGTGGAGGCAAGCGGTCCTGCTTCTGCTATGGTGAGCCTCGATCATTGGAACGAGGCTCACCGGCAATGCCCGAAAACCGTCAACGGACCCTGCTGCTGACCGGCGCCAGCCGCGGCATAGGCCATGCCACCGTTAAGCGCTTCAGCGCCGCGGGCTGGCGAGTGCTCACCGTCTCCCGCCATGGGTTCAGCGAGGACTGCCCATGGGAAGGCGGGGAAGCAAACCACATCCAGCTGGACCTTTCCAATCTGGATGGCCTGCCCGCAGCCATTGAGGATATCCGCCGGCGCCTCGAAGGCGGCGCGCTGGATGCGTTGATCAACAACGCTGCGATCAGTCCGAAAACGCCGGATGGCGGGCGGCTCGGGATCATGGGTTCCGGGCGGGAAGTCTGGGAACAGGTTTTCAACGTCAATTTCTTCTCGACCGTCATGCTGGTGCAGGGTCTGATCGACGAGCTGGCGGCGGCCCGTGGCTCTGTCATCAACGTGACCTCCATCGCCGGCATGCGTGTGCATCCTTTCGCGGGCGCGGCCTATGCCACGTCAAAGGCGGCGCTGGCCTCCCTGACCCGCGAAATGGCGTGGGAGTTCGGGCCCCGCGGGGTGCGCGTCAACGCCATCGCTCCGGGCGAGATCGATACCTCTATCCTCTCACCGGGAACGGAAGAAATCGTGGAAAAGGAAATTCCGCTGAAACGCCTCGGCAAGCCGGAGGAAGTGGCGGCCACCATCTACTTCCTTTGCACCGCCCCAGCGTCCTACGTGAATGGCGCGGAAGTGCATATCAACGGCGGCCAGCACGTCTGACGCGGTTTCGCCCGGCCCTGGCGGGCCGGAAGTCCGCTAATTCCGCCGTTCCAGCAGGCCGCGGGCGATGACATGGGCCTGAATCTCCGCTGCCCCCTCAAAGATGTTCAGGATGCGGGCGTCGCAAAGCACGCGGCTGATCTCGTATTCCTCCGCGTAACCGTTGCCGCCGTGCACTTGCACGCCATTGTCTGCATTGGCCCAGGCGACCCGGGCGGCGAGCAGCTTGGCCATGCCGGCCTCGATATCGCAGCGGCGATCCTGGTCTTTCTCCCGGGCGGAGAAGTAGGTGATCTGGCGGGCAATCATCGTCTCCACCGCCATCCAGGCGATCTTGCCCGCAACGCGGGGGAAGGCATAGATCGGCTTCCCGAACTGCTCGCGTCCCGTGGCGTAGACGAGCGCCAACTCCATCGCACGCTGGGCAACGCCGACGGCACGCGCGGCGGTCTGGATGCGGGCGCTCTCGAAGGTCGCCATCAGCTGCTTGAAGCCCTGGCCCTCCTGGCCGCCGAGCAGATTCTCCTCGGCGATTTCGAATCCGTCGAAGCCGATCTCGTACTCCTTCATGCCGCGATAGCCGAGAACCTGGATCTCGCCACCGCTCATGCCCTCC
>CAYYSC010000640.1:0-1508 GCA_964474065.1 uncultured Rhodospirillales bacterium
AGAAATTCGATGTCACGGGAATCCCCAAACGACTCTTTCAGATGCGAAACCGCTCTAGGTGGACCTGTCTGCATTCAGGTCGATTTGCGACCGGCGCGCCGCCCGATCGCACAGCGATTTAACATAAAGTTGGATACGTCCTTTGAACCGGCTTTGGCTCCGGCACCGCAAATCTTCAAGCGGTGCCGGAGGACTGACGGAACAGAGGTAATTGCCTTAAGCTAGCAGGCCATCGACATAGACGTCATAGTCCTCGATGTTCTCAACTTGCAGCCCGATTGACGAGAAGGAAAAGGTCCCGTCACCGCCGGTTGCCAGGAGGAAGTTGTCGAAGGCGTCGAGGTCATCGGTCAGGTTGCTGCCAAGACGGTCCACCTCCTCCGAAGTGAAATACAACTGCAGCAGATCGTCATCGGCGCCGCCTCTGTACATGTCAGAGGACGTGTCGTTATTGAACTGCCGGTAAATCAACGTGTCATCACCGGCGCCACCCTGAAGCAGGTCGCTACCCCCGCCCCCGTCGAGAAGATCATTGCCGCCGTCGGCGCCACCGCCTCCGCCGCCGTAGCCATCACCGTAAACCCGGTCGTCACCAGCTCCGCCGAGCATGACGTCATCATCGTCCTGGCCGAGCATGACATCATCACCCTCGCCCCCGCTCATGAAATCATCGCCCTCGCCACCATACATCGTGTCGGCATTGTTGGCGGCCTCCGCCAAGGAAATGCCATTGCCTTCGCTGTAGCTGTCGCCATACATCGTGTCGTTGCCGGCCCCACCCTCCATATAGTCAAAGCCGTCGCCGCCGAGCATGAAATCCCAGCCGAAACTGCCGAAGATATTGTCGGACCCGTCACCGCCCCGCAGCAGATCGTGACCGTCTTTAGCCACGAGGACATCATTGCCCTCAAAGCCAAAGATGTGGTCTTTGCTCACGGTGCCGAGCAAAAAGTCGTCACTTGAAGTGCCGAGCAAATTGTTTACTGCAACCATTTCTGCGTTCTCCTTCGAATGTTTAGGAGTCGCGCGCAGCCAGATCGCTCCAATTCCCGCCTAGTCTTACTTCCCTCAATCAGTGCGATAGCACGCTCCCCGGCTTTGGCGGTCCATCTAACCGCCCCGAAAATGATGCATATCGACACATGTACGCCTTGTGTCTCTTGATGACAGCTATATGTATGCATCTTTTATTATCGTATGGTCCGGCGTGCGGCTCTTCAATTAAATTGCGGTACTAGTCCCTTTTTCAACAAGCTTGATTGCATTAAAATGGCGCAAATGCTTGCTCTGATATTCGCGGCTTCAGCGAGCCAACCATCTTTAACACATGCAAAATGATACTGGGGTAGGCTTTTGCATTTCAATTCGACTACGATATGGTGCGTCTCTTAAAAGCCACGAAGGAATCTGATCGAATCATGATGTTCAATCGCTCGAGCGCCGCGGGATAACTTGGACAGCTTCTTTAATCAGTCAAGCAGGCTGGTTGGCCAAGCGGCGTTGGTAGC